>NZ_JACJDR010000060.1:0-251 GCF_014163655.1 Pseudoalteromonas sp. SR45-1
GGGGTACGATTCCATATAATCTGAAGCTTAGAGGCTTTTCCTGGAAGTATGGCATCAACAACTTCATCACCGTAGTGACTCGTCTCGTGTCTCAGTCTTAACAGCAACCCGGATTTACCTAAGTCACCAACCTACTCACTTTCACATGGACTACCAACGCCATGCTTGTTTAGCCTGCTCCGTCCCCCCATCGCAATTATATCGAGTACAGAAATATTAATCTGTTTCCCATCGACTACGCCTTTCGGCCT
>NZ_JACJDR010000061.1:0-246 GCF_014163655.1 Pseudoalteromonas sp. SR45-1
AAAAATTCAGAATTCATTGAGCTGTCGAAAGACATAAAACTTTTTAATTGAAGAGTTTGATCATGGCTCAGATTGAACGCTGGCGGCAGGCCTAACACATGCAAGTCGAGCGGTAACAGAGAGTAGCTTGCTACTTTGCTGACGAGCGGCGGACGGGTGAGTAATGCTTGGGAACATGCCTTGAGGTGGGGGACAACAGTTGGAAACGACTGCTAATACCGCATAATGTCTACGGACCAAAGGGGG
>NZ_JACJDR010000062.1:0-227 GCF_014163655.1 Pseudoalteromonas sp. SR45-1
GGGGTACGATTCCATATAATCTGAAGCTTAGAGGCTTTTCCTGGAAGTATGGCATCAACAACTTCATCACCGTAGTGACTCGTCTCGTGTCTCAGTCTTAACAGCAACCCGGATTTACCTAAGTCGCCAACCTACTCACTTTCACATGGACTACCAACGCCATGCTTGTTTAGCCTGCTCCGTCCCCCCATCGCAATTATATCGAGTACAGAAATATTAATCTGTTT
>NZ_JACJDR010000063.1:0-213 GCF_014163655.1 Pseudoalteromonas sp. SR45-1
TTACCCGTGAGGCTTAACCATACAACGCCAAACGCGTTTTATGCGACAGTTTGACAGAAGTTAATATAACTAAAGTAGATATTACTGAAAAGACTTAAAAAATATTATCAGATATTTTCCAAATTTTAGAGGTGACTCTTAGCGCGTAGCGTTAACATTGAGGCACCTTGCGCAAAGAAAATGGTAGCACTACGTGCTTGTCATTGATTCTTT
>NZ_JACJDR010000064.1:0-213 GCF_014163655.1 Pseudoalteromonas sp. SR45-1
TACCCGTGAGGCTTAACCATACAACGCCAAACGCGTTTTATGCGACAGTTTGACAGAAGTTAATATGACTAAAGTAGATATTACTTAGAAAGACTTAAAAAATATTATCAGATATTTTCCAAATTTTAGAGGTGACTCTTAGCGCGTAGCGTTAACATTGAGGCACCTTGCGCAAAGAAAATGGTAGCACTACGTGCTTGTCATTGATTCTTT
>NZ_JACJDR010000065.1:0-213 GCF_014163655.1 Pseudoalteromonas sp. SR45-1
CTGAGTTCGGCATGGAATCAGGTGGGTCCAAAACGCTATTGTCACCAAGCAAATTTGGGCGTTAATTCGTATCTCTACGCATTAACTGAATTTGGAAAATATCTGATAATATTTTTTAAGTCTTTCTAAGTAATATCTACTTTAGTCATATTAACTTCTGTCAAACTGTCGCATAAAACGCGTTTGGCGTTGTATGGTTAAGCCTCACGGGTA
>NZ_JACJDR010000066.1:0-211 GCF_014163655.1 Pseudoalteromonas sp. SR45-1
CCCCCTTTGGTCCGTAGACATTATGCGGTATTAGCAGTCGTTTCCAACTGTTGTCCCCCACCTCAAGGCATGTTCCCAAGCATTACTCACCCGTCCGCCGCTCGTCAGCAAAGTAGCAAGCTACTTTCTGTTACCGCTCGACTTGCATGTGTTAGGCCTGCCGCCAGCGTTCAATCTGAGCCATGATCAAACTCTTCAATTAAAAAGTTTT
>NZ_JACJDR010000067.1:0-206 GCF_014163655.1 Pseudoalteromonas sp. SR45-1
ACCGATGCCAATGGTAACTGGAGTGCGACACCAACAGGCACATTAGCTGAAGGGAATTATAGCGTTAGCGCCAGCATCACTGATGCAGCGGGCAACACAGGTACAGGTACAGACAGTGGCGAAGTGGATGTAACTCCACCGGCACTTGCCTTTACACCAACGTTTGAACTTGGTTTATTGGTTACCTTAAGTGGTACCTCTGACTT
>NZ_JACJDR010000068.1:0-202 GCF_014163655.1 Pseudoalteromonas sp. SR45-1
TAGGTGTTGATGTGAGTGTGTATTAATTGCGCACATTTCACTTTTCTTCAGACGTAAAAAAGCCCGAATCGTTAGATTCGGGCTTTCTACAATTTGAAGCCTGGTAATGTCCTACTTTCACATAGCAAATGCTACACTATCATCGGCGCTGTTTCGTTTCACTACTGAGTTCGGCATGGAGTCAGGTGGGTCCAAAACGCTA
>NZ_JACJDR010000006.1:0-229994 GCF_014163655.1 Pseudoalteromonas sp. SR45-1
TACTTTCTGTTACCGCTCGACTTGCATGTGTTAGGCCTGCCGCCAGCGTTCAATCTGAGCCATGATCAAACTCTTCAATTAAAAAGTTTTATGTCTTTCGACAGCTCAATGAATTCTGAATTTTTAATATCTTTCGATATTGAATTGACTGTGCGTTATTATTTTCACTTTTAAAAAAGTAAAATCAAAACAGCTCAAGGCTGAATCTTTTAATAACATATGGTCACTCAGTTTCAATTGAGACTCTAATTTGTTTGCCTCGCTACCTAAGTAGGTTGGCTGTTAGAACTCAATCTGTACGAGTGCCCACACAGATGATTGCTTTATATTGTTAAAGAACGTTTTGAGTCGCTTTAACGTCTCAAGGGATGCGAATAATACACCCTTTATTTTTCGAGTCAACACTTTGTTTTAAACTTTCTTTTTAGAAGATTTAAAACCGAAGTTTTATTTAACTCTCTGAGCAGTTCGTGCCTCGCTATGCGTTGGCGTTTCCCGTCTCAGTGGGGTCGCATTATAGGGAGAACAGATTTTTACGCAAGCGTTTTATTGACAAAACTTTAAATAAAGCACTGTTCGCTGAGAATTTAAGCTAAACGCATTAAAAACACAACATAACTAGCATTTTATTAACATTTAACGCTTATTAAAGTGTTTGTTATGGCCTGCGCTATCAAAAAAAAACTGTCTACAGACCTGCTATTAAGTCATTTAGCTAAAAGCTATAGTTAAAGCCCGCGTAAAAACGACGACCTGAGTAGCTAGTATTGAGTAATCGCGCATCGGTGTCATTTCCTAAACGCGTTACTGATTCAGATTTAGTTAAATTAATAACCGCTGCGGTAAAGCTAAGCCCGTCGTATAAATTTACGGATGCATTTACATCGAGTTGCTCGTAAGGGTCTTGGTATACATTTAATCCGCTATTTATACCGAGTACTGTTTCGCCGCGCTTATTATAAGAAGCACGTACATTAAAATAATCTCCTTCATAATAAACAGAGGTGTTGTACTGATACTTTGCACTACCTATTAAGGCCGACTGACCAAATTCTTTACCATTAATTGTTACATCTGCTTTATTGGTTTTGTTATAAGTGTAATTTGCGTAAAAGCCAAAACCATTATCAAAGGCATGCTGAATAAATACTTCCGCGCCTTTTGATACTGCATCGGTGCCATTACCTACAGTGCTGTAAGGGGCTATATTAATAGTCCCTGCATCCACTATATTATTTTTACCAGCAAAGTTTTGCTCTACGTCGATCACCAGTGGCACAACAAAGTTATCTACTTTTTTATGAAAAAGTGCCAACCCAACAGCAGAACCTTCGCCATAATAATACTCAATAGATAAATCAGCTTGAACTGATTCAAATGGTTTCAAGTTTTTATTTCCGCCACTACCGCTAAAACCAGGAAGCTCGTTAAATGCGGCTCTATCTTCTGCCCATTCACCTGATACATAGGTAATGCGCTGCTGCGCACCTAAATCACTATAGTCAGAACGAGATATTACTTTAGCTATTGCCCCACGAATAACTAAATCGTCGGTTGCATCCCACGCTATATTAAAGCTTGGCAAAACTTGAGTGTCTTTGTTTTGCTGAGTGACTAATTGATAGTCTTCTACAAAACGAGCGTCACCTGTTACTGGCTCACCTGTTTCATCATTTGTGTGATCTAATTGGTAGGTATATAAGTCAGTAGATGAAGTAAGTGTTTTTGTTTGCACAACACGCACACCCAAATTACCTCTGACTTCACTAAATTCAAAATCACCTTGTATATAAAAAGCCGATATTTTTTCTTCTATATCGTAAACAAAATTATCTTCAATGCGCGTATAAGGTACATAACTAGCAGTGACAATATCGCGGTATTTATTCCAGTCGATACTTGGCATTTGGTTTATATCAAAACCACCTGCAATATTATTCTCACTAGTAAATACATTTTGAGCTAATGGCATTCCACCATTCCATTGGTAGCTATCAAAACGGGTAATACCTTGTTCACTTGCTTCCCCTGCAGCAATATCAAAATTTGGATCTAAAAAGAAGGTGTTGCCGGTTTCACGGTGAAGAATTGAGTTGCGGTACTTAACACCGGTTCTAATTGTTTTTAAAAAGCCCCAATCTACATAAAAATCCACATCAGCTTGGTAGTAATCTTCTTCTAGCTCACTGCGTACAAAGCTTGAGTTTGAAGAGCCCGCATCACGACCGCCTCCAACTCCATTTTGTAAATTAACTAATGTATTAGGGTCGATATTAAGTGACACATTATTTTGATTGAGCGACCAGCCAGCCGTTTGAGCTGCGTTTTGAATAGTGGCTGCGTTTTCGCCCGCGTTAGAACTTTTATACGCCGCTTCCCAGCTTTCTTCTGGGCCGCCCTCTGATTGTGTATTACCAATTACAAAGCGCGCTTTAAAATTATCACCTTCATAGGTTAAATTAAAATCAAAGGTATGGGAGGTAGATTCCTCACGTACGTAACTGCCACGCATCCACGGAAATTGCATATCATTTTCGACACCACTTGCCATTGCATCGTATTGCATACCAGTAACAATAGTGCCCGACTCATCAAGATTTACATCCGTCAAAAAATCAGGATTTAAAGACCACTCTGGTATATCAATCACAGATTCTGTTCTGTCTTGCCCAAGTGTAAAACCAAAATAATTAAAGCCAAGCTCTAAACGATTTGTTGGTCGCCACTGGGAACTAAATTGAATCCCTTCGCGCTCACGTTTTTCGTTAAGAACAGAACCTCGAACAACTTGCGGAAACCAAACGCCATCGTAACTGTTGCCGTTTGCATCATTAATAGTATCCCAACCGTTATTGTTATCAACTGTATTACCATGTATATCTGTTGCTTGCCCAGTGCCAGTATAGCGCCATACATTAGCATCAGTACCGCCCGAAAGCGTTCTGTTTGTCCGTTCCTGATAGGTATAGCCAACTAATACACCAAAGTTTTCGTTGTCATTTTTCCATGAATATAAACCCGTAAACTGCGGTTCGTACTCTTTTGTAACATCAGCGTAAGTACTCTCTACATTAAATACACCTGAGTTTGCATCCATACTCAGAGGTTTTCGGCTATGCATTAATACAGTACCACCAACCCCACCTTCATCTAAGCGTGCTTCTGGCGATTTATAAACCTCTACGCTTTCAATCATTGAAGACGGTAACAAAGCATAATCAAACGAACGCGAAGGCTCCCCCGGGGAAGACGCAATAAAATTACCATTAAGTTGTGTAAAGGTAAGTTCTGACGATAAACCACGAATACTAACCGATGAACCTTCCCCGCCGTCACGCTCAATTACCACACCGGGTACACGCTGAAGTGAGTCTGCAACGTTTTTATCAGGGAACTTTCCAATGTCTTCCGCGGTAATGGCATCAACTACAGATCCCGACATACGTTTTACATCTAAGTTTTCGGCCATACTTGAACGGATACCACGTACTTCTATTACTTCCATACCTTTTGCGTGCTGCGGGTTTTCTTGCGCTGCAAAAGCACACGTAGAACCCAAAGCAGAAAAAATTGATATATAAAGTGACGACTTACAAAACGTTGAAAAAGGGAAAGGGTATATGCTTGCTACTATCATGTGAGAGGCTGTTCCATTTAAATCTGCTTATATAAAACCTAAAGCGAGAAGTTAGTCCTTTTACGTAAATTATTTACGAAATGGCAAAAATTGTTCCCAATTCTACACAGCCAAACTTAACCGTTTGTTAATCATCAATATTAAAACTAAATAAACGTCTCATATAACTGTATTAATACCTATTGAATGAAACTTAAAATCCAACCCACACATCAGAGCAGCTCTCAATTAAAAAACTAAGAGCGGCTTTGTGGTATTTAATAGCTTAATGAATAATTACAATGCATAAATCATCATAAAGTGTATACAAAAATACGAAGGGGATAATTTGATGTGGTAGTCAGCAGTTTATACTTTAAAAAGCAAAACTGCCGGATGATATTTGAAAGAAGTAATAATTGCTAAATAGCGCTTGGTTAATCAAGCGTAGCAATAACCTCTGAAAGCTCGAGTAATGTCGGCTTTCCACCATAATAATTTGTATCTATATGATAACTATCACCAACCCAAAAAGGCGCTTTAGTTGAGTTATGTCCATGTATTGAAAAGTCGACTCCATGACTTTTAACTACCTTATTTTGTTTAACTACTTCGCGATCCCACAATAAAGATTGCACGATTAGCGATTTATCATCAGGGTAATTTTCCCAATCCCACGATTGTGCAAATGTATGAGACAACCCAATTTTACAACCACGATACTCAAGTACTATTGAAAGCGGTTTAGTTAGTAACTCATCGCACATAACACTGAGCTTTTCACTTGATACCGACTTGTGCCAATTACCACCATTATCAGTCCATAATTTAAAAGCCGCTTTATCATTACTTAATAATGATTCCAACATTAAATGCTCATGATTACCTAATATCATACATGCCCTAATGGCTTGTAAGTATGTAAATAAGTCATATGTTTTATCCCCGCGATCAACAAAATCGCCTAGGCAAAACAAAGTATCTCTTTCAGGGTCAAAATTTACGTTATTAAGTGCGTTTTTTAAGGCCGGTAAATCACCATCAAGATCGCCAATTACAAATACTCGGCACTCATCATTAATAAATATGGCTTGTTTTGAAGATACAGCCTGAATAGCGTTAATACCTATATCCAAAATAGACTCCTATAGAATGCAATCTAAAACTTAGATTAATACTTGAGTTTATAAAGCCTTAAGGTAACACAATATAGTTGATAATTAATGAAGGTAATAAGATTTGATTGAAACTAAAAATGTATGACAGCGGACTTTAGCTACAACCTAAATAAGTAATGTAAGTAGTGTTTTTAGCATAAATTAAAAGCGGCTTAGCAAAATGTCTGACGAGTTATTTGCCAGTTACCCGCACAAATTTTTCTGCTAGTTCGTCCAAAGTTTCACGCTTATTCGGATCGGGCTTTATGCAGTCAATAGGGCAAACACTTTCGCAAGTAGGTTTATCATAATGCCCTACACACTCTGTACATTTGTTTGCATCTATTTGGTATATTTTAGCGCCCATATAAATAGCCTCATTAGGGCATTCTGGGTCACACATATCGCAGTTAATGCATTTGTTATTTATGAGTAAAGCCATTTCCTAGCCCTTTCAATTAAAATCATTATAAAACAAAAAGATAAGTAAAAATAAAGGTGTATAAAGGCTGATTTTTGTGCAGCTCTAGTTTAATAAAAAACCGCTATTTTTCAATAAATCGTAACTCACCATTTTATTTTTAGGTGTAAATTTCAGCCATAAATTATGCCTATTTTTCTCTGTTGCTTTGTTGATCCTAATCAATAAAAATAGCTGCACTTTTACTAAGTTTGATACTATTATTTTAACTTTTCTATGTCATTTTTTAAGCTAATATAAAACTAGCTGATCTGCCGAAAAGCGCTTAAGCCCTCTAGTCATACGCTAATCTCGCCAAAAGAACATTCAAATAAGTGATAACAAGGGAATATAGTACCTCCAAAAATTTAGTCTTTCTCAAAGCGTTATTTGCTCAAATACTCTATGCCTAAAATTAAACCCTATTTAAAGCGTTAAGATGCTCTAAATGATAATTTATTCTTCGTATCATTACTTTAATTTACTTAATCGCCCAACCGTACCTGTAATCAATTGGTCATATTATTCACTTAGTATTTATTTAAAATAAAATTCTAGACTGAGTAATGAAGACTTTTAAAAGCCCCCTGCCATCGAATTTAAATATTTCTTCTGAACAAAGCGATGTAAAAAACGTTATCAGCCATATTCGTAAGTTTGTTAGTCGTCGAACAAATAATACCGATGACGTAGACGACCTAGTCCAAGAAGCTTTGCTGAGAACTTTAAATAGAAATGACACATTAGAAATTGAAAACTTTCAGGCGTACATAAATCAAGTCGCAAAGTCTGTTATGTATAGTGATTGGCAAAAAAATAAAAGCCAACCAAATAAAGCAGAAGATATTGAGCTTTTTACAGATGATAATAGCGATCCAGAGGCGCAGTCTATTACAGAGCAAAAGCTCGAGCTTGTTAAAAGTGCGTTGGAAGAGTTGCCACCTTTAAGAAGAAAAGTATTTAAGCTTCGACGTATTAACGGATTAAGTCGCGAAGAAATTAGTCTGCAGTTAAATATGAGCCAAGAATCTGTAAAAAAACATATTACGCGCGCAATGATACAAATAACGCTTCACATAGAAAAAAATCAATAAAAATGTCCCCTTTATTACACTTTTACGCTCTTTATATTTAATCAACGCAGGTTAGGTTTTTTAATGAACGAACAACGCTTAGAACAGGCAGCAGATTGGGTAGATCGGATTAATGATTTAAATGATCATGACCGTAAAGAACTATCGCTTTGGTTAAAATGCACAGAAAATAAGGCTGCATTTGAGAAAATAGCCAATGTATTTGGCGATCCTGCTGTTAAACAGGCTCTACACATTTACACTAAACAATATAGTTTACCGACTCCAATAATTACGCCTAATGCTAAACGTTCTAGGGCTTTCCCTATGCTCGCCTTAGCAGCTAGTTTTAGCGCTATTGCTTTTGCAGTGTACTGGCTTTCTATATCTCAACAAGCGTTTACACCAACACCTATTGCAAAAACAGCAGTTGAAACTAACCTACCTCAGCTTTTAGAAGCACGTTTAGGCAAACGTGTATCTAAGTTATTAGATGACGGTTCATATTTACACTTAAATGCAGATAGTGAGTTGACTGCGCACTTACTACCACACTCTAGGCAAATCGAATTAAAAAAAGGACAGGTTTTTTTTGATGTAGCCAAAGATAAAACACGGCCATTTATAATAAATTCCGGACAAGCAAGCATTAAAGTACTAGGTACTTCTTTTGATGTAGAGCGCAATAAGGATGAAGTAGTGGTAACAGTGTACGAAGGCAGGGTAGAAGTCTCGGCCTTAGATAAAGTGATATTAACTCCCTCTCAACAAGCTGTTATAAAAAATGGACATATAGCTGTAGATTATAGCCAGCAGTTGACACAACTCCCTGCTTGGCGAATGGGTTGGATTGATGCAAAAAAAGAACCTCTAACCACTGTTATTAAGCAATTGCAGCGTTATAGCCCTATGGTAATTAAAGTAGATAACGCACTAAATAATACTTTAATTAGCGGACGATTTAATCTCGAAACGCCGCAACAAAGCCTTATGCTAATAGCATCTACTTACAACTGGAATGTAGAAAAAAAGAGCAACGAACTTCATTTAACGCGACCTTAAATGAAGTATGTTGATTAAACTCTTATGCTAAAACATGTATGTACATTAGATAAACGTATTTTAGTGTACTTTTTTATTGCTGTTAGTTGCTTAACAGCAATGCCAAGTGCCGCAAAAAACATACATACGTTTGTTTATATACCTGCCGGTTCTCTCAGTGACAGCTTAAGAGAAGTAGCAAATGCATATGCAGTCTCTTTTAGTAGTAACCCTTCCCTTATCGACGACAAAACTACATCCACCTTAATTGGCGATCATACACTTGCTCAAGCACTAGATTTTTTATTAATAGGCAGCGAGTTAACATATAAAATTCAAGACAAGGGTTTTGTTATTTTTCAACAAAAAATAACGACCAATAAAGAAACACTTGAAGAAATAACAGTAAAGGGTATCCGCTATTCGTTGGCTCGCTCACGAAACTTAAAACACAATAATAAAACGATTAGCGAAGCAATTTCAGCACAAGATATTACCGATATACCAAATACTAACTTGGCTGAAGCCTTACAGTATATTTCGGGTGTAGCCATTACTCGCGAAGCAGGCGAAGGTCGCCAAGTATCAATACGTGGCAGTTATCCTGATTTTAGTTTGGTAACACTTAACGGCATGCCTGTATTGGCAAATAATGATTCACCAATGGATAGTCGAGTGCAAAAACAGCGCGATCGTTCTTTCGACTTCAATATTTTACCTGCCGAACTATTTAAACAAATTCATGTAATTAAAGCCTATTCTGCCGACAAAATTGCAGGTGGAATATCTGGCACTATGGCACTGCAAACTATAAACCCCTTAGATAATGAAGGATTTAAATTTATTATTACACCAGAAGTCGGCTACAACGACTATGTGGGTACAGGCGCAAAACGCTATTCAAGCTTAATTTCTAACACGTGGAATAATTGGGGGGTACTTGCAAGCGTTGCGTACACAAACAGAGAATCGTTAGAGCAAGGCGCTAATACATTTCGCTGGCGAAATATTGCCATAGAAGGCGCTGATCTCTCGGCGTTAACTCAATCACAAGCTCAGCATTTAACTCAAGGCGATTATATAATCCCTCGCGGTAATCGCTACTCGGTATGGCAAGCAACCCAGCAACGATTTGGGGCAAACCTATCTGTAGAGTATAAAAACGAAACCACGCATTTTGATTTTGATATGCTCTCAGGTTTTTTAAAAGGAGAGCGGCATGAATATCATTTATACCCTAGAGGGGATCAGTCAACGCCTATAATTAAAGGGCTAACAACAATTAAAGACATTCAAGCTAATGAAAATAATGAGCTTGAGTATGCACGTTATGAAAATGCACGCGTGGCAACCGAAAGCCGAACTCAAAAAATAAATACGGCATATCAGCAAGGCGTGCTGTCATTTTCCCAGCAACTAGATAAAAATTGGAAAATAAACGCCATATTAGGAAACGAGCGCTCAAAGTATGACATTCCTTACAGCAATAAAATTTATACCCAAGGTATAAGTGACGTTACAATTGATTATCGTAAAACGCCATTTTATGCAGATATTAAGTACAGCGAAAACTTGAAAAATCCGACGATGTGGCAAATGCATCATGGTGATATAGAGCAATACAATTCAAATAGTGAGTACACCTTCGCAAAATTAGATTTTCAATATGACGTTAATAGTTTAATAACTCTTCAATTTGGGGCTGACTGGACTCTGTTTGAAAATAAAATGAATAACGCACAGCAAAACGATATTTTTTTTAATGAAATATCCGATACACCACAACAATTAATTGACCTTCCTGCATCGTATGTTTCATCGCAAAATGCACATAAAAAACAGCAGTGGTTAAAAATAAACACTAATGAGGCACTTAATCTTTATGGCATTGACCCATTTAATGTACAAGCCAATAATTTTTTAATCACGACTAAAGCTGAACATATAAAGGAATATAGCAGAGGTGCTTATACTCTATTAAGTACAGAGCAAGAAAAATGGGTGGCTCATATTGGTGTGCGTTACCAATCAGAATCTATAACATCTTACACTCAAGCGCCCTACTCCCCTATTTTGTATAACTTATGGTTGCCAACGTTTAATGGGTCATATTTTATTAACGATAATTGGCGATTTCGTGCAGGACTTTCTAAAAACTATTCAAAACCATTACTAAATTCACTCAATTTTGATGGCTCAAACGATACCCCCAATAGTACAAAATACATATTTAACTCAAATCTAAAACCTTACTTATCTTATAATAGCGATATTTCCTTAGAGGCTGATTTTAGTAGTCGCAGTTCGTTTAACATATCACTTTTTTATAAAGATCTAGAGGATTACATAGTCACAACACAAGCGCCTTTATTTGAAGATTCGCCGCCTACAACCTCCGATAGTCAATTACTTTGGCTAAGTAATGCAGAAACGGCCTATCAGTGGGGAGCCGAGGTAAGTTTAAACTACTTAATACATAATTCTGATTGGGGCATTAATATACAAGCGGCTTATAATAAAGGTAAAGTCACCTATTATGACTCAAATAGTGGCACTGCTTTATTTAAAAAAAACCTGCCTTTTTTATCTAAAATTACCGCATCAAGTATGATTTTTTACGACCACCCTAAATTCAATTTTAAACTCGGCGCTATTTTTAGAGATAAATATTTAGTGCGTGCTGGCAGCCTTTTACTCGATGAAAACGAAACCGGATTTATGCCGACCACATATTGGGATGCAAGTGTAAATTATTATTTTTCTAATTATTGGAAACTTAAATTTAGCGCATTTAATCTCAGTAATGAACAAGAGCGACAATACAGTAATTCAACCCTCAGAGCTTACAACTCAACCACAAGTGGACGTACCTTTTACTTAGGGTTGAGTTATCAGTATTAAATGATTTTTCCTGTTTTTAAATCAACGCGGAAATTCTCCCCCTGGGTATGTTGACTAAATTTTGCCATTACTTTTATTAACAGGGCTAAGTATTGCTGTATTTGCGTATCTGTTTTACATGTCGATTGTGCTAAAAAAGTATTTAGTTGTTGATAAGTAATACGTTTTTTAGCTGTTATATCTGCTGTTACATCACCATTTCTTAATAAATAAAAATCTTGAAGCCATTCTTTTGTCGATACAGCTTCAAGCTGAGAGAGCAAATTAGGCGGTGCTTCATTTAAACATTGCATATTTGTAAACCAATCGGCTAAATGATGATTGTCATTTAACCATGCCACTAAATTTTTAGGCCAATCGCGTTTTAAAAAACGCTGTTTAATCAGCCCAAATAAATGTTGCTTGGTAAAATCACCATAACTCTTTGAGTTCAAAATAGTGCGGTCAAAATTACTAAGATTATGCAAGTTACGATACTGCCATTCCTTTTCATATAAACTAAATAAGTTATTAAAACCCGGCACATCGTCTAATGTATGAGTACTAATAAGCGCGGTTTGCTTAGCTAAATTTAGCTCTACAACTTTATAGGCCGCTTTGTAAGCCGCTAAACTTGGCACTTGCACATTAACTAACTGGGAGTGCTGATTACTGGTTATCAGCGCCGTATCATTTAAATGCATATGCCCTGCAAAATGGAGCGTTAACCCTGTATCTGCCAGTATTTTTGCTGTACGTGGTGTTGGCACTCTTGGTAGAGAAAAATGACCACAGCTAAACACTTTATGTAATTCGTCATTTGCATTGTCGTAAAACTCCCCCATTGGAAAGTGACTAAATGCAACCAGTGTTTTATTTTGCGTTTTGGCTCTTTTTACAACCGTTTTTATCCACTTTAACAATAGAGGCTTTGCATCAATTAAAGCATTATAGCCAGCACCAGACGACCCTTTAAAAGTGAGCGGTGAGTTTTGCCATTGCGGTGCATAAACATTGGCATCAATTGCCATTAACCAAACCCCTTTTATAGGCTCAACTAAATAACTCGCATCGGGCATGGTGATACAGTGTTTTTTGTTATTGGGGTTACACCATATAAACTCTCGGTTTTTATAAGGCGTTTCATATAGCACATCACCTTTATGTTTACTAAACCCAAAGTCATTGAGTGTGCTTAGTATTTCAGCGTATCCCCAGTTTTTTAAACCATCATCACATACAGACTGCTTAGCCATACACTTTTCATGTTGATAACTATAAACACCAAACTCTTTACCTTGCGCCATTAAAAAGTCCGCTTTACCTGCCGGTGTTGTATATGGTTTTACGGGATCGTGATTACCCGGTATGGCAAAGAAACGCATTCCATATTTCTTTTCATAATGACCTAAAATACGCGCCAGTGCCCGCACATTAATAGGTTGACCATCATCAGTAAAATCGCCAGGTAAGGCGACTAGTTTTATTTTTTTTTCGGCTAATTCATCTAATACATGTAAAAAAACAAAATAATTTTCATTAAAAAGACGTGTTGAATGAAGCTGGGCAAGCATACTACGCACTAGTAATGGTTGCTTTGAGGTAACATCCTTTGGTAGTTCTATATTATCTACGTCATGTAAATTAGCAAAAATATCATGTAGATGAATATCAGCTAAAAATGCCACTTTAACCGTCTCCATCTGCGACGCACTTTTAACCTCAAAGTACTCAATAGCACTTACTTTGCATGTAATACATAACCCAATCCATAGTGCTAACCATAGTACTTTGACTCTAATCATGATGGCTTTATCCCGTTTTTATTTCACTCATTATTTAGAGCGAGGTAATGGATAAAAGGGGACATGAAATTTAATAAACATGCTTTTCTATTATGAAACTTTTATTAAATGCATATTTTTGTGTCCCCTAATTTATAAATGCTCGCTCTTAGATAGCAAACTCAACAATTGAGACGTGCTATGCCATTTTTTATTTTTATTTTTTTTGCAGGTTATGTAAGCAGTGTTAGCGCTAAGCCATTAAACACCCTGCAAATGATTGGCTCACATAACAGCTATAAAAAAACATTAAACGTAAGCGTTAAACATAAATTAAATGATTTAAGCCCCAAGCTAATGGCCCGTATTGATTACGGTCATTCATCTATTATTAAACAGTTAAATAGCGGTGTTCGCCATTTAGAAATTGACGTTTTAAAAGACCCAAATGGGGGTTTATACATAAAACCTTGGGCTAATACTTTTGCAACAACGCCTTTGTTTAATGAGTTAGAAAAAAAGCAATTAGCTACTCCTGGATTTAAAGTAATGCACATTCCCGACATTGATGTGCAAAGCCATTGTGTGTTGTTTAGTGGCTGTTTGAATACATTGAAAGCATGGTCAGAGGCAAATCCGCAGCACTTTCCAATTGTTGTAATGCTCAATGTAAAAGAAACACGATCTGATTTAGTTCTGGGGAATAATCCACTTAAATTTACACCGAAAGATTATTATTTACTCGATGAAGTAATTCAAAAATCGTTACCTAACTTATTATTCACGCCAGATGATTTACGCAAAACGCCATTATCTTTAAACCAAACAGTCGTTAAGTTTGGGTGGCCAAGTACACGTGCCTTAGCAGGTAAGTTCATATTCTTATTTGATGGCAATACACAACAATCCGCACTTTATAAACAAAATAGGCCTTCGTTAAAAGGGGCTAGCATGTTTGCCCATTATGATGAAAACCACCCCGAAGCTGCTTTTATGATTGTGAACAACCCTATACGCGACTTTTATAAAATTCAGCAACTTGTATTAAAAGGCTTCATGGTGCGTACCCGCGCAGATGCAAATTTAAGTGCCACTAATTCGCAACGAACAATGCAGTTTAATGCTGCAAAAAATAGCGGCGCACAAGTAATTTCAACCGATTTTATACCCGGCTCGCCACAGCAGGCGCGCTTTAACTATGTGGTGCAATTTGACGGAGGTCATTTAGTGCGCACAAACCCTTTTATTAATAATCAACTTTAAATTAAAAACCAAGGAAGCATCATGTTGAACAAACCATCTCGTACGCTTTTAGCAACGGCTATAATGAGTTCATTAGGCGCGTCTAATTATGTGTATGCAGAACAATCTGCGCAAACAGAAGTGGAAGAAATTGTTGTACAGGGTTATCGCAACAGTTTGTTAAAGGCAAAAGATTTAAAACGAAATGCTGTGGGCGCACAAGATTCTATTGTGGCTGAAGATATTGCAGATTTTCCCGATCTAAATCTAGCAGACTCACTACAACGTGTACCTGGCATTGCCATAACTCGAGAGGGCGGCGAAGGCCGACAAATTTCGTTACGAGGCTTGGGTCCAAACTTTACACAAGTACAACTCAACGGTATGGAAGCTTTAGGTACATCGTCTTCAGCAATGGATAGCCGAGGTTCCGTAAGTCGCTCTCGCGCTTTTGATTTTAATATATTTGCTTCTGAGTTATTTCAACGCGTTGATGTGAAAAAATCATTTTCAGCCGAAATGGATGAAGGCGGCATAGGCGGCACTGTTGGGCTTCATACAGCTAAACCATTTGATTTTGATGGTTTTAATACTGCTCTATCAGGTCAACTTGGCGACAACTCACAAACCGATGATGTTAGCCCACGTTTTGCAGCTCTGATCTCAGATACTTGGGATGATAAATTTGGCGCATTATTTTCAATTGCATACAGCAAACGTGATGTAAATGAGCAAGGTTACAATACGTATCGCTGGCGCAAAAAAAATGCTTCAGGCTCTGATATCTCAAATCTTTCAGGTGAACTACAAGACAAAATAAATAACGAAGAAGTGAGCTTTTCACGTGGTAGCCGCTATTCATTATTTGAAAATGAACAGGAACGTTTAGGGACGACCCTTGCTCTTCAATATCGCCCGAGTAATAACCTTGAATTCGGTTTTGACGCTCTATATGGTGAACTGAATAATGACCGCAGTGAATACCACTTACAAAACAGAGGTTCTAGCTCAACAGCTATTGGTTGTACTGGACCAGCTTATAACAACGAGCAAGTATGTTCAAAGCTCACAGCACTTGAAATAAATGAAAATAACGACGCTATTTACTCAGTATACGAAGATGCCGCAATACACTCAGAAAGCCGCAGCCAATATGCAGACACTAAAATAAGTCAATTTGTATTAAAAAGTGACTGGCAAATTACAAACGATTTAAATATGACCGCTCTCGTGGGGCGCTCAGAAACCAAATTTAATACAGGGAGTGTTAAAGTTTATCTAGAAACATTTGGCGATGAAACAATTGATTACCGCCAAGATGCTTATTATGGTGAAAACACATACGGGTTTGAGCCTACAGACAGTAGTTTATTTCGTTATCACGAAATTGATATATCTGAAGAAGAAATAACTAATACATTCGACTCTATGAAATTAGATTTTAATTACACACTAAACAATGCTTCAAATATAAAGTTTGGTGTATCTAATAAAAAGTTTGAAAGTGAAAACGGTGAAAGTAAATCTGATAATATTAATCGCAGTGATTGGGAAGATGGCGTACTGGATGACACGGTAGATTCAAGCCTTACATTTACCAATACCGCACACAATAAACAACAATGGGTAAGTGTTGATGTACTAGGCACTCTAGCGAGTATGAATATCGACCCTAACTTAGATAACCCTGATTTTACCGATAACGTACAAGAAAAAACCTTTGGCGCTTATTTGCAGTACGAAGCTGAATGGGAACTAGGCTCAGGTTACTTAATGGGTAATGCGGGTGTGCGCCATTACGATACTACTACCAATGCTATAGGGTTAATAAATGGAGAAGTAGTTGACGTTGAAAATACCTATTCAGGGTTGCTACCCGCTATAAATTTAGTGTGGGATAGTAATAACAGTTTAGTACTTCGTGCAAGCTATGGCGAAAATCTCACCCGCCCTTCGCTCGGTGCATTAGTGCCAACAGGCGTTGTACAAAATGATGCCACATCAACCAATGGCCTTAGTATCAGTTCAGGAAACCCAAACCTTAAACCTTACGAATCTGTTAACTTCGACTTTTCAGTCGAGTACTATTTTGAAAACATTGGGTATGCGGCCGTAAGTTACTTCCATAAGTCTATCGATAACTTCATTATCACCGAAACATATGATATCCCGTACAGTCAAACCGGATATCCTCTTAGCTTTTTAGGCGACGTAGACGAAAACGGTAATCCGCAAACAGCAAATACTGTTTTCACCGTTATTCAACCACAAAACTTAGATGAAAGTGATATTAGTGGCTGGGAGCTCGCTTTTCAACGAGACCTCGACTTTTTGCCAGCTCCGTTTAATAACTTAGGTGTTATTGCTAATTATACATTTGCTGATGGTGAAGCGCTGTACCGTAACGTAGGTAATTCGGGTATTGATCAATATAAATCATTCCCTGGGCTGTCAGAACACTCTGGTAACTTTACAGTATATTACGATTCTGATTCATGGGGCGCACGCGTTGCAGCAGCTTATAGAAGTGACTATATTGCATCGGTACAAGCCGGTAACGGCGACGAAGACGAAAATGGTTTTCATGCCAGTACATACATAGATGCATCAGCATTTTATCAGGTTAATGAAAAGCTAAAGCTCACTATAGAAGCCAGTAATTTAACTAATGAACGAGAAGAGCAGTATTCAGACTCCAATGATCGTTTATACAATACGACGGTTAATGGCCGTACTGTTTATTTAGGTGCCAGTTATCGCTTCTAAATTATAAAAATGAGGCTCTATTTTTGTGTAGAGCCTCTAATTATTTTTTAGGGATTCATCAAAAAAGACGACTTATAAAAATGATCACTTAATTAAGCGAATTTATATAGAGCACTCGATGTAAATCATTATTTGTAAATCTACTTTCAACGGCTCTAACAAGAACGATTTAAAACTACTTTTAATTAATTTAGCTGTTCAGATTGAGTTACATTATTTACCAGTGCTCTTATTGAGAGTTATTAAATTAAAATCACATAAAATTTGGTTGCCTAATTTCAGTTCTTCCCTCCCCCCTTAATCTCTAATGAAATATTAAGGCGCCGCTGTTAGTATTAAACAACATAATCAATAATTAAGTCTTAATATGATAAGTGGTTTTGATGGCAGCTAATTATTCTCTCGATGATTTACGTTACTTTTGCACCATAGTAAAACTAGGTAGCTTTAAAAAAGCATCAATAAGCCTTGATATGTCACTATCAACTTTGAGCCGTAGAATACGTTTATTAGAGCAAGCTCTGCAATTAACGTTACTAAATCGAGATGCTCATCGGGTAACACTTACGCATACTGGCGAGTTATATTACGATCGCTATCGTAAACTGTTCGATGAAGTAGAGTGTATAGAGCAAGCACTTTGTGATGAGAAAGAGCAACCTAAAGGGAAAATTAGGATCTCTGCACCCATTTACATGGGTAAACACTTTTTAAGTGCTATTTTTTGTGATTTTTTACTGCAATATCCCGATATTCAACTAGATTTACGCTTTTCAAATAACCTTATTGATATTGAAAAAGAAGGGATTGATATAGCGTTTAGAGTAAGAAATCCTGCTATTGATAATTGGGTTATTAGGGAGCTTAAGCTTACTCACAATATATTATGTACTCACTTAAGTCATGATTATCAATCCATCACTCATCCTAAGCAATTAGAAGAGCAACCAAAAGTTACGTGCGTTGGGTTGGTACCGTGGCAGTTAAAAAATCAGCAAACGAGTGAAGAATACAGTTTTAATCCAAACACGCATGTCCGGTTAGAAGTTGATGAAATTCAAATGATGAAACAAGCCGTTGAGTCTGGTGTAGGCATTAGCTACATTCCTGATTATATATCATTGCCTCTTATTGAAGCCACAAAGCTTAAACGTATCCTTCCTGACTGGCAAAGTGAAGGGCAGCCATTTTCTATGCTTTATCGCGACAGAAAACAAGTATCTTATCGGGTACGACTATTAATAGAGCATACATTGCAACACTTCAACGAAAAGTAGCAATGTATGCTTTTAAAAGGAAAGCTTTAAACGTTTAAAAACTAAGCCTAAGTACAATTACACCTAAAAATGCTGTTGCTAATCCTATCACTTCTTGGCGGGTAAAAGACTCTTTTAGAATGATGCGTGAGTAGAGCAAAATAATTAAAATGTTCATCCCCGAAATTGCCGAAACGAGCCCTGTATTACCAATTGCAAAAGCCGATATTATTGCCACCATACCTGCCACGTTTGTTAATCCAATCAGTAACCCGCATGAAAATGTTTTACTCGCAGACCAATACCCTTGAGAAGTGCCTTGCTCTGCTAGCATTTTTTTACGCTTTACTAACCAACTAACAGCAAAAAGAAAACTACCAAAACCAAACATAGACGTTAGCGTTGCAAACGTATCGGCCTCAAGAAGTGTTGATTGCTTACCCATTAAATCATTAAATGCAAAGGCAAGTGCAGCGAGTAATCCCCATTGCGCACCTTGTAGGTTGTTCAACGAAATATCGCTTGAATAACGAATGATATAAAGGCCACCAAAAATAATGAAAAAGCCAATTAATTGAATTGTTGTTAAGGTCTCCTGCCACAATAAAAAAGCAAATAAAAGGACAAACAAAGGCGTCAATCCTGATAAAATACTAATTAAAGACGCTTTACCAACCGAAAACCCCTTATGCAACAAACCATTAGCAGCAAAAGAGCCAAAACCTAACGCTAGCCCAACCGTAATGTCTGCCCAGCCATACCATGTATGTTCAAATACCACAGTACCTAGCGCACTAATAACAAATCCTACAAAAAATACACCGAATAATAATAAGTTACGGTTAATCTTTTTCTGCGACGTCCATTGATACAACACTCCTCGGGCACCAAAAAAAACGGTTGCGAGTAATGCAAAAATTATCCACATACAAAAATGATTCCTTTAAAAAGTAATGGGGTAACAGTGAGGAGCGATTTAACAACACGTGTTAAGTACGAATATCCATTATATTCGCTTTTAAAATTTTATAAATAAGCATTAATGATAAGATAAATTCCATAAATGGTATTTAAAAAATAGCAGATGAAGATATAACTGCTCAGCGTCACTCTATTTAATAAAATAGCTTTGAGCAGTTATTAGAGTGGATCCTAACTGACCTTTTTGAACGGATTACGGGTATCTTGGTGCGCGTCTAGATTACGCATTAAAATAGCGTGATCTAAGTTAATGCCCTCATCTAGCTGGATTTTTACAATATGACCAGAGCCTTTAGCATCGCTAATACTTTTGCCTCTTTTGTTTTCCATATATTCAAGCGTAAAAGTAATGTTACCTTGTGGTGTCATAAGCTCTAAAGAGTGACCAGTACAAAATTTATTTTTAACGTCTATTTCAACTAATCCACTTTCGCAGCGCCCAAGTACTTCACCCACAAATTGCTGCTTAGTTGATACAGAGTGACCGTATTCATAGTTTTGATAATCTTGGTGGGCATGGCGTTTTAAAAAGCCTTCGGTATAACCACGATGCGCCAAGTTTTCTAATGTTTTAAATAAGCTAGTATCAAATGGTTTACCCACAGCGGCATCATCTATTGCTTTACGATAAACTTGTGCAGTGCGCGCCACATAATAAAATGACTTAGTACGCCCTTCTATTTTTAAACTATGTACCCCCATTTTTGTTAACTGCTCTACGTATTGCACAGCGCGTAAATCTTTGGAATTCATAATATACGTGCCGTGTTCATCCTCAAACGCAGGCATATACTCACCAGGGCGACCTTGTTCCTCTAGAATAAATACATCGTTGCTTGGCGCGCCTTCACCCAGTGTAGGAATCATCTGTTTGGGGTCAATTTTATGTACCATTTCGCCAGTTTCGTTCTCAACACCAGGTTTTACATCGTAATCCCAGCGACATGCATTAGTACACGTGCCTTGATTTGGATCGCGCTTATTTATGTAACCAGAGAGCAAACAACGCCCCGAATATGCCATACACAGTGCGCCATGTACAAATACTTCAAGTTCGGTGTCTGGGCAGAGTGTGCGTATTTCGGTTATTTCTTCGAGCGACAGCTCCCGCGATAAAATAACGCGTTCAATTCCCTGCTTTGCCCAAAATTGTACACTCGCGTAATTTACCGCATTCGCCTGTACTGATAAGTGAATGGGCATCGCAGGCCATTTTTCACGAACAAGCATAATTAAACCAGGGTCTGACATAATCAGCGCATCGGGCTGCATCGCAATAACTGGCTCTATATCACGTAAATACGATTTAACTTTAGCGTTATGCGGCGCAATATTAGACACCACATAAAACTTTTTATTTTGCGCATGCGCCTCACTAATGCCTATTTGCAGGGTCTCTAGGTCAAACTCATTATTACGCACACGCAAACTATAACGAGGCTGCCCCGCATAAACCGCATCTGCGCCATAAGCAAACGCGTAGCGCATGTTTTTTAAACTGCCTGCGGGGCATAATAATTCAGGAATAAAAGGCATTGAAGAAATAACGGGTAACATGTGCGCTCCATACATCGAACTGGGTTTAAACCAGTTGCATGAGTTTTACCAATTTGATTGAAAAATTAAGCATTAATCCAGTGAAATTGGTGTTATTGAAAAATACATAAACACAAGCGCAGCAGTATAAATATGGCTAATAATTTAAATTTGATCGAGATCATAAAACAGCAATCAAACTGGTTTTTAATAAAATTAGGATTTTTCACTTAAAACGCGTATAATTCGCGCCCGTTAATATTCACACTTTTACTTAAAATTATTGGAGCATAAAGATGGCTTTAGAGCGTACTTTCTCAATCGTAAAACCTGATGCAGTTGCTAAAAACCACATTGGCGCTATCTACAACCGTTTCGAAACTGCTGGCCTTAAAATCGTTGCAGCTAAAATGGTTCACCTTTCACAAGAGAAAGCTGAAGGTTTCTACGCAGAACATAGCGAACGTCCTTTCTTTGGCGCTTTAGTATCTTTCATGACATCTGGTCCAGTAATGGTTACAGTTCTTGAAGGCGAAAACGCTGTTCTTAAAAACCGTGAAATCATGGGTGCTACTAACCCTGCTGAAGCACTAGCTGGCACTTTACGTGCAGACTACGCTGATAGCATCGACGAAAACGCTGTTCACGGTTCTGATGCTGTTGAATCTGCTGCTCGCGAAATCGCGTACTTCTTCGCTGACGAAGAGCTTTGTTCACGTACTCGTTAATTCGAATTCGTTAACAAAATGAAAAGGGCTTTCGGGCCCTTTTTTAGTCATTACGCAAAGTATTCATAAGTGCATTTTTTGATATTTTACTTAATGATTAAAGTGAGTGAATTGTGTACAATTCGTCCTCGTAAATTTTTATCTCCACCGTCACCGATTGAGGTTGTTTCATGACCGAGCAAAAAAAGATTAACTTATTAGATTTAAACCGAGATGCAATGCGCGAGCTATTTGCATCGTTCGGTGAAAAGCCGTTTCGTAGTGACCAGGTGATGAAATGGATTTATCATTTTGGCGTAGATAACTTCGACGAAATGACTAACGTAAATAAAAAGCTTAAAGAAAAGCTTAAAGCTGAGTGCGAAATTGTAGCGCCAGAAATAACAGTTCGCCAACAAGCAAGCGACGGTACTATTAAGTACGCGCTTATCCTTGAAGGCGGCCAAGAAGTAGAAGCCGTTTGGATCCCTGAAAAAGAGCGCGCTACGTTATGTGTATCATCACAAGTGGGTTGTGCGCTTGAATGTACTTTTTGTTCTACTGCTCAACAAGGCTTTAACCGTAACTTAAAAGTATCTGAAATTATTGGCCAAGTTTGGCGTGTAGCTAAAGATATAGGCCTTGATGGTCATAGCGAAAAGCGCCCAGTGACTAATGTTGTAATGATGGGTATGGGCGAGCCTTTACTTAATCTTAAAAACGTAGTGCCAGCAATGGAACTAATGATGGACGATTGGGGCTTTGGTTTATCTAAGCGCCGCGTAACATTAAGTACTTCAGGCGTTGTACCTGCTCTTGATTTACTAAAAGAAAAAATTGACGTAGCACTGGCTATATCTCTTCACGCACCCGATAACGCACTGCGTGATATTTTAGTGCCTGTTAATAAAAAGTACCCTATTGAAGAGTTTTTAGCGGCGTGTCGTCGTTATATCGACGGTTCAAAAGCTAATAAAGACGTAACTGTTGAATACGTTATGCTTAATGGCATTAACGACAGCACTGATCAAGCGCATGCATTAGTACAAACGTTAAAAGGCACACCGTCTAAGGTAAACCTTATTCCGTTTAACCCGTTCCCGGGTAACGAGTACACACGCTCAAGTAATAGCCGTATCGACCGCTTTTCAAAAGTACTACAAGCTGCAGGTGTAACCTGTATTGTTCGCCGTACTCGCGGCGATGATATTGACGCAGCTTGCGGTCAGTTAGTCGGTGACGTAGTTGACCGTACTAAACGTTTAGCTAAAAAGAAAATCCGCGACGATAACGCGATTGCCGTTAATATCCACCAAGCATAATCTGTAACAGCCTTATACGAATAAACCATATAAGGCTGTTAAGTTGTTTATTTTTAAATAAATGATGCAAGAGTAAAGCTTTTAGGTAAGATAGGCGACATGGACTAAAAATAAAGAGATAAGGTAATGCGATCTATACTTGCTATAACACTATCAACACTTGCCCTAAGTGGCTGTGTGAGTGAAAGTAGTTATAACGGCAGTAATAAACCCGTCGTCGAAAATAAAGTTAATAATACTGGCGCAGCACGAACACGAATTGCTTTAGCCCTACAGTATTTAAAAACGGGTAATAATTCTCAAGCCAAATACAATTTAGAACGTGCAGCAGCATTTGCTCCTGACCTACCTGAAGTACATTACTCTCTTGCTTATTACTACCAACAAGTGGGCGAAAACCCGCTAGCTGATAAAGCCTACCAAAAAGCACTTGAAATCAAGCCAGACGATCCTAACACCCTCAATAACTACGGTGTGTTTTTATGTGGTATTGATGAATACGATCGTGCAACTGATCAATTTTTAAAAGCCATTGAAGTACCAAGTTATATTCGCGTTGCCGAAAGCTACGAAAATTTAGCCCTGTGTGCTATTGAATTTGATGATTTTGAAAATGCAGAAAGCTACTTTCAGCAGGCACTTAATCACAGCTCTCAGCGTACATCTACATTAATTAGCTTAGCCGCACTGTATTACGCTAAAAGTGACTTGTACAAAGCCAGTGAACTTTTAAAACGCTATGAAAGTACGGGTCGAGTATCTTCTCGCGCATTAATGCTTAGCTATCTTGTAAAAAACCGAATGGGCAGAATTGAAGAAGCTGAAAAAATTTCCAACACTATTTTGCAAACTTACTCTACCAGCAACGAAGCCTATGCGTTAAAAGAGAAAAGAACACGTTTTAATGAGTTTGAAATACTGCGAGAAAAATACCGTAAAGCGCAGTTAAAAGAACTAAAAAATGACGCAAGCGGCGCGCACGTTAGTTCAAAACCAAAAATAAAAGTTATTAGAAAGAAACGTTCGCCAGAGGACGGTTCAACAAGCTTGGTAACAAACAACGAGCAAAAAACAGATAAAAAGCTCGCAACAGCAAATAACCAAGATGTAAATCCAGTTATAGCAAGAGAAGAGCAAGCTCAAGCATTGCCAAATACGCTCAGTACGCAAGCCGACGAAGCAACCGTAATAGCAAAACAAGTAACGACGCAAAAAGAAGAGGCTCCTAAAGTCGTCGCGCCAAGCAATCCTACCGATACATCGGCTGTTATGCTTGCACTTACTACTGAGCACGACTCTGCAGATTCTATAGTAGCAGCGCCTGAAAAAGCGCAACCTGTTTTAGAACCTCAAAAAGAAGTTATAGCAACAAAACAACCGGCTAAAGCCGATGACGAGGTAACAATAATCTCGTTTGGCGCACCTAAAACAGGCCAGTTTAATTCGCAGCAAACTAGTAACTACAGTAATTCTGCACCTGCAGTTACGAATCAAAAAAACAGTAGTGACGTGGTATTCTACGAAGCGACTAAAAATACAACCGTTTTTGAAAACAGCAACTATCAAAATAATGCTGATATTGAATTTAAAAGCTACGAAGCAGTGCAAAAAACTGAGCTTCCAATGCTTAATCCAAAAGTATCGCCTTTACGCGTGCCATTTCATGTAATTGCTGTTGGCGAAAACCTATTTAGCATTTCGGTGCGATACAATGTTAAACTACAAAAACTTCTGCAATGGAATGGTTTAAAAGAGTCGGATCGGGTAATGAATGGAAGTAAAATATACCTAAACGATCCTAATATTTATTACGAAATTAAAGCTGGTGATTCCCTTTACGATATAGCTACCCAGCGGCATGTATTAATTGATGAATTAATGCGATGGAATAAATTAAGTCCTGATATAGCATTAAAACCAGGGCATAGACTTTTACTAGTGGATCCAGACTCATACACATTATGAATGAAGAAAATACGCAAACACAGAGCGAACAGCCAACTGTAGGCCAAATACTAAAAAATCATAGAGAGCAAGCAAACGTTAGCATCGCAACTATTGCTGCACCGTTAAAGCTGTCTGAACTTCAAATTAAACGCCTTGAAAATGATGAATTTGCGTTACTAGGCCCTATCACTTTTGTTAAAGGCTATATAAAAAATTATTGCCGTGAATTAAAAGTCGATAGCGCACCTATATTAGCAATGATGCCGGCCCCACCAGAGCCGACCAAGCCCGCTAATATGCAAAGCTTTTCGCGCCGAACAGAAAAAGAAGCAAGCGACAGCCGTTTAATGTTTTTTAGTTATTTAATTTTAGCGATTGTTATTGGCTCATCTGCTTTATGGTTTTGGCAAAACGCCACCCCCATTGAAGAGCAAACCAGTAAAATAAACGTTGCCAACTCAATAATGAGTGAACGACAAGCAGCTCAACCCAGTATTTTACAGCAACAGCAACAAGCCGAAATTAACGACGAATCACTATTAGAATCAAAAGATACGCTTGAAACATCAACAAGCTCAGAAGCCGTTACAGAAACGGCTCCTATTACATCTAACAACGAAAGCCAAGAAGATGCTAGCAGTACAATTGTTATGAACTTTAACGGCGAAAGTTGGGTTGAAATTTACGATGGCGAAGGCGAAAAAATAGCATTCGGCGTTAAAAAAGCAGGCTACATTATGACCGTAAGCGGAACGCCTCCTTTTTCAGTTGTGCTTGGTAAGCATGACGCTGTAGACATTACTTTAAACGGCGAACCTGTAGATGTTTCTGCATTTCCTAAAAACCGTTTAGCCAAATTTACATTACCACTAGCAGAGTAGTCGCTATGTTTTCAGAATCCCCAATTAAACGCAGAAAATCCACCCGTATCAATGTAGGTAACGTCCCTATTGGTGACGGCGCCCCTATTGCTGTGCAATCAATGACCAATACCGACACCATGGATGTTGATGCAACCGTTGCACAAATTCAGGCAATACAAGATGCAGGTGCCGACATAGTGCGTGTATCAGTACCGACTATGGACGCAGCTGAAGCGTTTAAAAGTATTAAAGAACAAGTGACTATTCCGCTAGTAGCCGATATTCACTTTGATTACCGTATAGCCTTAAAAGTGGCAAAGTACGGCGTAGATTGTCTGCGCATAAACCCAGGTAATATAGGTAGCGAAGAGCGTATAAGAGCTGTGGTCGATTCTGCTCGCGAGTATAACATTCCTATTCGTATTGGTGTAAATGGCGGCTCACTTGAGCGCGACTTACAAGAAAAATATGGCGAGCCTACACCTGAAGCCTTATTAGAATCAGCAATGCGCCATGTAGATATATTACGCCGCCTTGATTTTGACCAATTTAAAATATCGGTAAAAGCATCAGACGTATTTTTAGCGGTAGGCGCCTATCGCTTACTCGCTAAAGAAATAGACCAACCACTGCATTTAGGTATTACCGAAGCGGGCGGCATGCGATCTGGCTCGGTTAAATCAGCCGTAGGTTTAGGTATGCTACTTGCCGAAGGTATTGGCGATACACTGCGAGTGTCGCTTGCAGCTGACCCTGTTCAAGAAATTAAAGTAGGTTTTGATATTTTAAAATCGCTGCGCATACGTTCGCGCGGTATTAACTTTATTGCCTGCCCAAGCTGTTCTCGTCAAGAGTTTGATGTAGTAAGCACCATGAACCAGCTAGAAGAGCGCCTTGAAGATATTATTGAGCCTGTATCGGTTTCGGTAATTGGTTGTGTTGTAAACGGCCCGGGTGAAGCCCTTGTTAGTGATATTGGCCTTGCCGGTGCAAACCGTCGCTCAGGTTTATACATTAATGGTGAGCGCCAAAAAGCGCGTATTGACAACAACAACATTGTTGACCAGCTCGAAGGCTACGTGCGCGACTTTATTGCTCAAAAAGAGCAGCAAACACCTATCGATATTAAAATAGTCGAATAAATACCGTATAAAGCGCCAAACAGCGGTGTTTGGCGTTTACCTTTATGACCAGAACGCTATAATAGCGGGTCAATTTTTAGCATTCTTGTTGTGTAAGCATTTTTTATTACACATAAACAGCATTTAGGATTTATCAGTGGCAAAACAAATTCAGGCAGTTCGCGGTATGAACGATTGTCTGCCGGGCGATACACAAGTTTGGCAGAAAGTAGAAAGCATTTTACGCGAGACAGTAGCATCGTTCGGTTATCAAGAAATTCGTTTTCCTATTGTAGAATCAACCGACTTATTTAAACGCTCTATTGGTGAAGTTACCGATATAGTAGAAAAAGAAATGTACACCTTTGCCGATCGCAATGGCGACTTATTAACACTTCGCCCAGAAGGCACCGCAGTATGCGTACGTGCTGGCAACCAAAATGGCTTACTATATAACCAAGAACAACGCCTTTGGTACATGGGTCCAATGTTTCGTCACGAACGTCCGCAAAAAGGTCGTTACCGTCAGTTTCACCAATTTGGTTTAGAAACATTTGGTATTGCCACAGCCGACATAGACGCAGAAGTTATTTTATTAACAGCGCAACTATGGGAAGCCTTTGGTATTACTGACCACGTTCGTTTAGAGCTAAATTCTTTAGGCTCTAACGAAGCCCGTGCAGATTACCGTGATGCGTTAGTAGCCTACCTTGAGCAACACATTGATGTGCTTGATGAAGACTCAAAACGTCGTATGTATTCAAACCCATTACGCGTACTTGATAGCAAAAACCCAGACGTACAAGCAATTTTAACTGATGCGCCTAAATTGTCTGAAAACTTAGACGCTGAATCAAAAGAACATTTTGAAAATTTATGTGAACGTTTAGACGCTGCTGGCGTCTCATATACGGTTAATGAAAAGTTAGTACGTGGTTTAGACTACTACAACCGTACCGTATTTGAATGGGTAACCGACAGCTTAGGCGCACAAGGCACAGTATGTGCTGGTGGTCGTTACGACGGCTTAGTTGAACAGCTTGGCGGCAAAGCAACGCCAGCAGTTGGTTTTGCAATGGGTCTAGAGCGATTAGTGTTATTACTACAAGCGCTTGAGTGTGTAGGTGACATTCGTCGTAATGCTGATGTATATTTAGCAGCAATGGGCGACAAAGCAAGCATTCAAGCTCCTGCAATTGCAGCGCAACTACGTAAAGACGTACCAGGTTTACGCGTTATGGTGCATGCGGGCGGCGGCAACTTTAAAAAACAATTAAAACGTGCTGATAAAAGCGATGCACTTGTTGCAGTGATTATTGGTGAAGATGAATTAGAAAAAGGCGTTGTGACCATCAAGTATTTACGCGAGCGTAAAGAACAAGTCACATTAGAATTAGAACAAGCTAAAGCGCTATTAGCTGAGCTTATTAACAGCTAAGCGAACATTAGAGGTAAGAATGGATATTTATTCAACAGAAGAACAACAAGCAGAAGCCATTAAACGCTTTTTCCGTGAAAACGGCATTTCACTTGCACTAGGCATACTTGTTGGCCTTGGTGGCTTATATGGCTGGAAAGCATATAACCAAAACCAAATTACTACCGCTGAAAAAGCATCAGATTCATATACAGCGCTTGTTGAAAGTGATGATGTATTATCTTCAGCTGATGCGTTTATTAGCGAAAATAAAGATACAAACTACGCAACACTTGCTGCATTTGTTGCTGCAAAAGACGCTGTAGAAGCAAAAAAATTAGACGTAGCAAGCGAAAAGCTAAGCTGGATAGTGTCTAATACTGAAAATACAGAATTAAAAGCAATTGCGATTACACGTTTAGCGCGAATTCAAATTGCACAAACTAACTATGACGATGCATTAACTACATTAAATGCACCATTACCTGAAGCATTCAATGCAAACGTTGCCGAGCTTAAAGGCGACATTTACACACAGCAAGGTAACAAAGATCAAGCACGTACTGCATACCAAGCAGCAATAGATGCGGGTGGATTAACAAATAACCCACTATTACAAATTAAGTTAGATGACCTAGCAGTAACTAGCCCAGCGGCATAAGGTTTTAGGCATGAAAAAATTTACAACAGCAGCCCTTGCCCTATGTATGGCAACACTGATGGGTTGTTCATCAAGTGATGATGAAGATGAACTAGTACTTCCTGAAATTGTAAACCAATTTGAAACTGACGTTGTTTGGCAAGAATCTGTAGGTGATGGCGTAGAGCATTACTTTTCTCGTTTAACACCAGCTGTTTACAAAGATACTGTATATGTTGCTAGCCGCGAAGGCCAAGTAGAAGCGCTTTCGCTTACTAACGGCGATACCAAGTGGGAAACCGATGTACGCCAAGATTTATCGTTTTGGCCATGGGCTGACAACGGTAATGCAAAATTATCAGGTGGTATTTTGCAAGCCTATGGTAAAATTTATATAGGTTCTGAACACGGCTTTATTATTGCTCTTGATCGCGAAACCGGTGAAGAAGTTTGGCGTAAGAATGTACCAGGCGAATCACTGTCTAAACCGACAGCAGGCGATGGCTTAATATTTGTAAATTTAGGCTCTGGTAAATTGTTAGCCCTTCACCCAGATACGGGCGAAGAGCGTTGGAGTTTTGAACAAGAAGTTCCACCACTAACATTACGCGGACAAAGCTCGCCAACTGTTGCTAATGGTGGTGTATTAGTAGGCCTTGAAACAGGCAAGCTAAGCGTTTTAATTTCAGACAGTGGTTACTCAGCATGGAGCGCAGAAATTGCGGTTGCTAAAGGCGCATCAGAATTTGAACGCCTAGTTGACGTAGACACTCAACCGCTTATTAGCGGTCCATACGCTTACGCTATAGCTTACAACGGCAACTTAGCTGCTGTAGATATTCGCTCTGGCAACGTAGTTTGGAAACGTGAGTACAGCAGCTACCGCGAAATTGCGATGGATGCACAAACAATTTATTTAGTAGATAGCGATGGTGTTATTTACGCATTAGATAAAAATTCAGGTATTGAACGTTGGAGCCAACCCGCTCTACGTGGTTGGTACCTAACAGGCCCTGCAGTTGCAGGTAGCCACTTAGCTTTAGGCGACCAAGAAGGTAACCTACATTGGCTAAATAAAGAAACTGGCGAGCTAGTATCTCGAGAAGACTTTGACAGCTCAGGCTTTTTTGTTGAGCCAGTTGTTGCCGACGATAAGCTAATTTTATACACCCGTGATGGTGAAGTTAGTATGGTAAAAATACCAAACTAACTGACTGCTATTAGTATAACCTGCTAATAGTTAATTGTTTTTTGTAAGGCTTCGCACTGCGAAGCCTTTTGTTGTTTTTTAAAGAGGTAGTTTATGCTTCCCGTGATCGCTCTAGTTGGGCGACCCAATGTGGGCAAGTCCACATTATTTAACCGTTTAACACGTACTCGTGATGCACTCGTAGCCGATTTTCCAGGTTTAACACGAGATAGAAAATATGGCCAAGCTAGTTACGATGGCTATGAATTTATCGTGGTAGACACGGGCGGTATTGATGGCTCAGAAGAAGGCATCGAAATCGAAATGGCAGATCAATCTCTGCTAGCCATTGAAGAAGCCGACATTGTTCTGTTTTTAGTAGATGCTCGTGTAGGTATGACCGTAGCTGACCAAGCCATTGCTAATCACTTGCGTAAACAAGAGAAAAAGTGCTTTGTTGTTGCCAATAAAACCGACGGCATTGATGCAGATTCAAACTGTGCTGAATTTTACCAATTATCATTAGGTGAAATACATCACATTGCAGCTGCACATGGCCGTGGTATTACCCTATTACTTGAACAAACACTTCAGCCGCTTATTGCTGAACTAGCTGCTCAAGATGAAGAAGTAACAGGTGATGACGAAGAATTAATCGACCTTTACGAAGAAGGCGAAGGTGATGATACCGATCATCAAGCGTTTGCTGACAAACCTGTAAAGCTTGCTATTATTGGTCGCCCTAACGTTGGTAAGTCAACACTTACAAACCGTATATTGGGTGAAGATCGTGTAATTGTATATGATATGCCAGGTACAACGCGCGATTCTATTTATATTCCAATGACGCGTAACGACAAAGAGTATGTGTTAATTGACACAGCCGGTGTTCGTAAGCGTAAAAAAGTAAGTGACGTAGTTGAAAAGTTCTCAGTAATTAAAACACTTCAAGCAATCGAAGATTGTAACGTGGTTTTACTTGTTGTGGATGCGCGCGATGGTATTTCTGATCAAGACTTAAGCTTATTAGGTTTTGCGCTTAACTCAGGTCGTTCGCTGGTTATTGCCGTTAATAAATGGGATGGCCTTGACGACTACGTTAAAGATCGTATTAAAACAGAGCTTGATCGCCGTTTAGGCTTTATTGACTTTGCACGCTTACACTTTATATCTGCACTTCACGGTACAGGTGTTGGTCATTTATTTGAATCGGTTGATGAAGCGTACGAGTCAGCAACTAAGCGTATTAGCACCGCAATGCTTCGCCGTATTATGGACATGGCTCAAGCCGATCACCAGCCGCCACTTGTTCGTGGTCGTCGTGTTAAGCTTAAATATGCGCATGCCGGTGGTTATAACCCGCCACGTATTGTAATTCATGGTAACCAAGTTCACGATTTACCAGATAGCTACAAACGCTACCTTATGAACTACTACCGTAAAGCACTTAAAATTATGGGCACCCCAATCAAAATTGAATTTAGAGAAGGTGATAACCCATTTGCAGGGCGTACTAATAAAGTAACGCTTTCGCAAAAACGTAAAATACGTGCGTTTGCAAAAGAAAACCGTAATAAATAAACTGCATAAGCGTTAATCTATTACAGAAAAACGGCGTACTTTTTAGTACGCCGTTTTTTATTACTGAAAATTAAGTAATGCTAATTGCACCAGCCGTTCAACTGTCGTGTCTTGAACATTTTTAGGCGCTTTGGGGTAATACTTTGATTTTGGCGGCTTAATAGTTATAAACCCATGATTGGTCGCCATTTCGTGGGCTAACAGCTTACGCTCTCGGGGGGTTAAATGGTTTTCGTGTATTTTTGCCAGCTCGCCGCTATCAAGCCATATGCCTGCACAACCAGGGCATTCGTCTATCTCAACCACTTTGAGCGGCGAAAAATACCGGCGCATCATCACAATACTTGGGCATTTAGGGCAATTTACTCGCGATGAGACTTCGCCCTCACCTTCGGTATAATTACTCAAATACTTAAGTAAAACCTGACCATGCTTTAACTCCGGCGAGCTAAATTTAAAAATTTGGCTGTTATCAAAAAATACGCCGCCTTGCGCTGACGTAAAAACAGTAATCCCGCCAACAAGTAAAGGTTCAAGTGGCGTATTACTACGAGGACAATACATTTAAAATTCCTTTTTATTTATTTTCTTTTACTCAAGTGCTTTATGAATAAGCCCAACAAGCGGGCCGGGCAATGTAATATTACCTGCAAGTACAAACTCATGCGCGTCATCTGACATTTTTTGCCATGTACGGCGAATAATACCAATCCATTTTTCTTCATTGTAATCTGGTTTTGCATTGGCAAACCCAAGCATATAATGTTCAATAAATACAAGGCTTGCTACATCTTCTACTAATTGGCTGTCTGGGTTACGTTTAATATTTTTTTTAGCGACCGCATCGTACACTCGGTTTTGCTCAGCTTCACCGTAACCAGCTTGCTTCATGAGCGCAACCACGCTGCTAGCATGAAATATATAAAGTGCACTGCGCCACTGATGATAGCCCTGTTTGTTCATTTCAAAATCACTACGTGGCGACTTCCAACGCTGAATATGCTGTGCACGCACTGCAATTTGCATGAGTTCATCGGCATCTGGTTTAAAACGAGTTAACATTTCGCTCATGCGCAAGGCGTATAAACTTTCTTTTGGAAAGCTTTGTCCATTGTGCTGCTCAGTATTAGGGTCTTGGTCGTTTGCTTCATCAATTAAGGTAATTACTTTATTAAACATGACGATCATTTTTTATAATAAGTTTTAGTCATTCTAAACGCTGATAAAACAATAAACTAGTACGCCAATCAGTTACGCAGTGAAATTTGTTCAATCAAAAAGTAAAACCAAGAGTTACAGGTTATAAAAGTAAGCGCATTGATTAAGTTAACTTGGTACTATATTGAGCACAAATTAAAATAAAAAGCGCGATAAATAATAACTAACTCGCCAATAACGGATGACTATGTTTAAAAAAAGTATTCTAGCTATATGCTTAGCGGTTGCATCGCTACCAAGCTTAGCCGACACTAACACTGATTTAAAAACCATTATTGATAACCACTGGCAAAATGCAAAAGCTGAAAAAATATTTTTTCGTACCGACCCAGACGGCTGGAAGCCAAACGGTACATTGCCAAATTGGAGCGAGCAAGCCATTGCAAAGCGCCAAGCTTATAACAACAGCGTGCTAAAAAGCTTAGCCAGCATTGACCCAAAAACGCTCAACAACGAGCAGCTAATGAACTACCGCTTATTTAAATATGAGCGAGAAACCGAGCAGCAAAGCTACCTTTATCAAGATAAGTATTTTCCGGTTAATTTTTTAAGTGGCTGGCATACTTATTTTGCCGAAGCCCCCGCTAACATGGCATTTTTAACACCCGATGACTACAACGCATTTTTAATCAGCCTTGCCGACTACCCTCGATTTAATCAGCAAAATATTGATTTAATGAAAGAAGGTATAAAAACAGGCTTTACTCATTACTGCAAAACCTTTGAAAATTATAGCCAAAGCATTAGCGCGCATATTGTTAAGCAACCTGAAAACAGTGCCCTTTACGAGCCCTTTACACGTATACCAAACACGTTTACAGCAGAGCAAAAATCTACATACCAAAACAAAGCTAAGGCCTTAATCAGCTCAAAAGTAGTACCTGCTTATCAGCATTTTTACGACTTTTTTGAGAACGATTACATGCCTAACTGTAGAGCGCAGCCGGGTATTTCAAGCGTTAAAGGCGGGCTTGAGTATTACAAATATGCAGTTAATTACTACACCACAACAAACGCCACACCAAAGCAAATACACGAACTAGGCTTAAAAGAAGTCGCGCGTATAAAAACGCAAATGCAAAACATTATTGATGAAGTAGGTTTTGATGGCACATACAGCGATTTTTTAGAATTTTTAGCGACCGATAAGCAATTTTACGCAACAGACGCGCAAGACCTGCTAGAAAAAACCGCTTTTATTACGCAAAAAATGTATGGCAAGTTACCAACCTACTTTAATCATTTACCGCGTAATACCTTTACTATTAAAGGCTCAGCGAGTCGCGGCGCGTTTTATATGCCACCTGCTGATAACCGTTCCCCCGGCACTTATTTTTTAGCCTCAACACCTAAACTACAGCCTTTATATAATTTAGAAGCACTTAGCTTACATGAGGCAATACCAGGGCATCATTTACAAAACGCTATTGCTATGGAGTTAAATGTACCCGAATTTAGACGCACACTTAGCCACTCTGCATTTGGCGAAGGATGGGCACTATACACAGAGCGCTTAGGTAAAGAAGCCGGCTTTTATCAAAACCCATACAGCGACTTTGGTCGTTTAGGTTACGAAATGTGGCGTGCAGTAAGACTTGTTGTTGATACCGGTATTCATGCGTTTGGTTGGAGCCGCCAAAAGGCTATTGACTACTTGGCAGATCACACTGCTTTGCCACAAAGCGCGGTGGAGGATCAAATAGATCGTTACATATCATGGCCAGGCCAAGCGCTTTCGTACAAAATGGGCGAAATAAAAATACGCGAACTGCGTGCAAAAGCTGAAAAAGAACTCGGGGCTAAGTTTGATATTCGCAGCTTTCACGACACCGTTATCGGCCAAGGCTCGCTGCCTATGGAAGTATTAGAAGACGTAATAAACGATTGGATAGAAAAACAAAAATCGGCTATTTAACATTAAAGGAGGCGGTATTATTTGCCGCCTCTTTTTAAAACCCTCTTAAACACCTCAAAACTAATCCCTACCCGCTTTTGCTTCGTAAAGCTCTAGAGTTTAAAAACCTGAGCAAACCTATGAGCAAACGTATTTTATATTGGCTACAAAACGATTTACGAATAGACGACAACCCTATTTTAAGCGAACTTGCTACTGAGCAATGCGCGCTTGATATTGTATTTGTAATAAACCCGCACTGGTTTAAAAATAATAACTATCAACAAAAGCCATATGGCGTGCACAAACAGCAGTTTTTAATGCAATGCTTGTACGAACTACAACAAGCACTTATTGAGCGCGGGCAAACCCTGCATGTGCTTGAAGGCGAACCTGTATCGCTTTTGAAAGCGCGTATTAATGAGCAAAATATAGATAAAGTTGTATACAGCGAGCAATTTGGCCTGTACGAGCAACGCCAAATAAACTTACTCAAAGCACATTGCCCTAATACTAAATTTACAGGGTCGCAGCAAGACACGCTCTTTAAGCAAAGTGACCTCCCCTTTGATTTAAACGAATTACCTAAACACTTTACCCCGTTTCGTAAAAAGGTAGGGGCCGCCACTAGCCCCATTTCACTTTCAACATTACCAAACGGTTTGCTCCCTCAGCCAATAACCTTGTGCGCTAAAAAACCTTTAGAGCGTATAGCAAATAATGGCGTAATGCATGGCGGGTTTAAAAGTGCGCAAACACATTTAAAACAATACTTTTCAGGTTTACTACCAAGTACTTATAAAATAACTCGAAACGAGCTTGATGGCTTTAATAACACCACAAAATTTAGTACCTGGCTTGCTTTTGGTTGTGTAAGTGCGCGGCAAGTTTATAAAGCAGTTGAGGCGTACGAACATAACCAAATAACAAACGAGTCTACCTACTGGATTAAATTTGAATTGCTATGGCGAGAGTATTTTAAATGGCATGCACTTAAGGCAGGTAAAAGCCTGTTTAGCTTTAAAGGCCAAAAGCAAACAAAACCCCTTACTACATTTATGCCAAACCGCTTTGCTACGTGGTGTAATGGCTCAACACCCTACCCATTAGTCAATGCCATTATGAATGAGCTTAACGCTACGGGTTATATATCAAATAGAGCAAGGCAAATTGCAGCCAGCTGCTTAGTGAACGAGCTTGGCCTTGATTGGCGCTATGGCGCAGCATATTTTGAACAACAATTGATTGATTACGATGTAGCCGCTAATTGGGGTAATTGGCAATATATAGCAGGTGTAGGCGTAGATCCGCGTGGTGGTAGGCACTTTAATATTGAAAAACAAACGTTACAGTTTGACCCGCACACTGTTTACACTAATAAATGGCAAGGCAATGAAAATACCAGCACGCAGCTGGATACCTTAAACGAAGTTGATTGGCCAATTTAAGCCGCCAATCAACTTTTACAAAGTAACGTTTAAAACAGCTCAGCAATACCCACATTAATAGCGTAACCACCCAAGGTTAAAAACAAAAATAAACAGCCTGCTAATAACAGCGGTTTTATACCCGCTTGGCGAATAGCGCCAACATGTGTGCGTAAACCTAAAGCCACCATCGCAATGGTGAGTAATATATTATCAAACCAAACAACTGCGCTTGTAGCGACTTGAGGAATAACTGATAGCGAATGTACACCACTTGCCACAATAAATAAAACCGCAAACCAAGGGATTGTAATACCCGCTTTTTGCTCGCCGCCATGCACGTTATTGTTTGTTTTAGCATGCTTTTTACTTTGCCAAAACGATAAGCCCACTAAAAATGGCGCAAGCATCATCACCCTTAGCATTTTTTCTATAACGGCGGTATCTGCAGCATTGGCGCTTACAGCTGTGCCCGCTGCAACCACTTGCGCTACTTCATGAATAGTTGAGCCTACAAAAATACCGTAAGCGTGCTCGCTCAATCCCATGTAATCAAACATGATTGGGTAGGCGAACATGCTTAACGTGCCAAACACCACTACCGTTGCCACCGCTACCGATACTTTATGCGCCTGCGCTTTTATAACTGGCTCAGTTGCCATAACCGCAGCGGCACCACAAATAGAACTACCCGCGCCAATTAATATGGTTGTTTGTTCATCAAGCTTAAATACCCGCTTACCTAGCTGCACTGCCAAAATAAATGTGCCTAACAGCATTACAACATCGGTTAATAAGCCTTCCCAGCCTACGCCCGCTACTTGCGCAAAGGTAATTCTAAACCCAAACAACACAACCCCCGCTTTAAGCAATATACTTTTAGCGTAATCAACACCTATATCGGTTTGCGTAGCAATACGCGAAAACACACTGTTACCCACAATAATGCCAAGCACTATACCAATAGTTAAAGAGCTAAATTGCGCACTTTGCATTATGGGTAACTTACTTAATGCAACAGATGCCCCCGCCAAAACCACCACCAGCAGCATACCTAACCACCAGCGCGTATCGCCATATTGCTTAGTATTAATACCCAAAGGCTGAAACCCATTTTTAATAGCGCTAAGCATAATATTCCCTCAATTGAACAACGTTAAACTGTTGACTTCATTTTAAGAAAGCGCAAAATATAACTCCAATACATTAAAATCATGATTCGATAACTTAAAGTTATGTAATTTGAGAGGCACAATGAACTTGCATGCACTTCGGGTGTTTTATACGGTAGCAAAGCTTGGTAGTTTTTCAGGCGCAGCTGAAGCGCTTTTTATAAGCCAACCGGCTGTATCTAAAGCACTAAAAGAGCTTGAGCACCAATTAAATATTCAACTTATAGAGCGTGCATCTAAAGGCAAAAAACTTACCTTAAGCGAGGGCGGCCAAGCCTTGTATGATCATGCACGTAGCATTTTTGCCATTGAAAAAGCCGCCATAGAAGATATTAAATCACGCACAGGGCTTAAGCGTGGCACGCTCGTTATAGGCACTAGTACAACCATTGCCAGCTATTGGCTACCGCCCTACTTAGCTAAATTTTGCGCGCAGTACCCTGATATAAAGGTAGAAGTACAAGTGGCTAATACAGCGCAAATTGAGCACGCCCTACTTGAATGCACTATCGATTTAGCACTGGTTGAAGGCACACCAACCGAGCCGCATATAATAAGTAAGCACTGGCAAAACGATTTAATGAGTGTTGTTATACCGAGTAACTTTAAGCCCACGAAAGACTTAAAAGCATGGTTAAACAATCAATTTTGGCTACTGCGCGAGCCGGGCTCGGGTACTTTAGAAATGTCGGTAAAGTTATTAGCAGAGCATGGCGTAATAGCAGAGCGCAGTATGCAATTGGGCAGCAACGAGGCAATAGCAAGGGCAGTAGCACAAGGAATGGGCGTGGCTTTATTGCCAAATGTAGTTACTGAGGATTTAGTGCAGCTAGGTAAATTAACACGCCTGAGCCAAAAAAATAACGAGCAACTTTCTCGGCCACTTTATCAACTGCATTATAAAGACAGACCGTCTTCACACGCTGCGCAAGCGTTCGAAAAAAGCCTGTTTAGTGAATAATGCTCGCAATCTATAAGTAGTAAGGCACCAGTAGCAAATTTACATAAAGTTTAATCTTTAAAGTCAAAATTTGAGCCCTTTAGTCTTTCTAATGCCTATTAGCTGTATTAGCTAAGTTAAAACTCACTTGTGTTACGTGATACACCTTTCATGCTTTACTATTAAATTAAAATAATTTTTAAACATGTGTTCAGAGCTGGTATCCCTTAAATCCACATCAAAATAGTAGCCGTCTTCTAAAACTTTCAAACTCTCTAAATCATTGCAAATGCGCTCAAGAATCAAATGTTTATATTTTGGAGTTATATTTTTGATTTCATCCAGAGTGAGCCCTTCGGCATCAAAATTCACAACAACTCTTAAACTGGTACCTGAATAACCATGCCTTACAAAACTAATTCGGCTATCAATGGATGAAAAAAGGTGCTGAAGTGATTTTTATCTTCCTCGTATTTCCATTGAGAAGCATCCCCCCAAATCAAGACAAAAATAGCACCAAAAACAGCGGCAGCTACATACAATTTGTTGGCATTTATCATAAACCACAATTGAACTTTTTCAGTTCGCATTAATTTCATAAGTCACATAACTTTTATGTAAAAGACTAAATCAGTCGGATAAAATAAAAGACTAATAATCAAAACCAAAGTCTTGCTCATTCACATGTGTAGGTAATATAACTAGAGTTAAGAAAAATACCTTGATGCTACACCAATGCCGATAAGTAAAATAATTAATAAAACCCAATATCTTTTTGAACCATCTAAATTTTCACCGCAGACTGGGCAAGATGATGACGCGATTGGAGTCCCGTTAATATTTGTCGTTTTAATTATTGGGGAGGTAATTCCTGATTTACACTTTTTGCACTTCATAAATATCCATATTAATTATAAATAAAATCGCGGGTTGATGCTCACAAAACGCTTACCTAATTGACGTTAAATGACAGGCTATAATTAGCAACAAATCACAGAAAACCAACCTTTATACATCCTTTTAATTGAATTGCCATAACATAAGAATAGACCTTACAAACCCTGAGTTAAGTCTTGCGCTAACGTACCCGTTGGCTTTTCAATTACGCGTACCAACTCTTTGCCATTTTGTTTAACAATAAACGTTGGCGTGTATTGTAAGTCGTGAGCCTGTGCAATGCCTGCATCGTCTTGCTTGTTGTAACCTACGGCCACATAGTCAATGCTTGCAAGTTGTACTTTCGATGCATCAAGTAACTTAATGAGTTTTGGCACTTCGCGCTCACTGTCGTGGCACCACGTACCAAATAATACAATTAGCTCTTTGCCTTCTAGCTTTTGCATTAATGAAATGTCTTGTGCTGTTGGTGTATACGCCTTGTATTGCTCGTTAAACTTGTCGTAGTCGCTTAGCAGTGCTTGCGTACTTATCTCGCCCGAAAATGGCGCTGTAGCAGCGCAGCTTACAAGCGGCATGCTTAAAGCGCACAGTAAAATTAATTGTTTAAACATAAGGTTGCTCTTAATTTAGGTATTAATTTAGGTATTAAACGACTATACCCAATATTGAGTGTGGAGTGAACAACTCAAAACCGTTACTTTTTATCCATAAAAAAGTTAACTTGCGATAAGTTAGTTAAATATTCTCGCCTTACGTTTTTATTCTCAGCTAGCTTATCTAAATCACCAATTAGGGTAACTAGTTTATTATGAGAATGGCTGCTTGTTTTTTTAAACTCGTCTTGCTTTTCATCACTCTCAACACGCTCTTTTTTATTCATGTTGTAGCTGTTTTCGTTTTCTTCAAGCCAAATATCGTCAATTAAACGAATGTCACTTTTGCTAATGGTTTGTTCTTGCATCGCCATTTGCAGCTCGTATTGATTGGTTTGCGGATTAAACTCAAACATTTTTGTATCAACATCAACCTCGTGAGACTGAACAAGCCCCACAAGTTCTTTATTTTTAACCGCAGTACCTACGTTATAACTCTCTTCTTTGTTGTAGTAATCAGGGCGACTGTATTGATAATCAAAGTGGCTACTTACATTTTTACTTTGCGTTACACCGCTAAGCTCCCCTAATTGGCTTTGTTCAGTCGCTTGGCTTAGCTCAATTGTACTTTTAGGTTGATAGTCGCCGTTATCAAGCGCATAAGAAAACGTGGCATCAAAATCAGCGAGCTTAGAAATCCCCGCACCCAATGTATTTGGCGCTTTATTACTAAGCCCTTGGTAACGGGTATCGTTTGTAATCATGTTATCAACCAAATCGGCAACCATAGCGCGCCCGTCATTAAATTGCTGTTCTGCAAGTGACTCCAAATTGCTATAACGCTCAGCAGCCGACGACATACTCGCAAAAGCGCCTTTAAACAATGCAAAACCTTGTTGCATTGCCTCATCGCCACTTTTACCAAATGCAGATGTTTTATCATCTTTAGTACTGTTTACTCGGCTATCTTCTAGGCTTTGATCTAGCGACGCTAAATACCGCTGCATTTGCTGCGTGTCTTTAGCGCCAATGGTTGACATATCGAGTGCAAAATCAATGTCGTTTTGCCCACCTGCGGCTTTAAACACAAGTGCTTGCTGGTTTGATGCTTCATCAATGGAGTAACTTAAATCAAGCGTGTTCTCTTTCGAATCAAGATCTTTATTTTGCGTTGTTGAAAACGACACATCAAAGCCTATTAGCTGCTCACTATTAAACCCTGCTAAAAAATCTAAACTCATGTCTGTTTGGTTTGGCACTATAAGAGGATTAAATGAGTTTTCACTCACTTTAAAAAATTCATCGGCCATTTCGCCAACACCACTGAGCACCTGCGTAAGTGCTTTATGCTCAGCCTCAGATAAATCGCCATTTACTTCGTAACTTAAACTAAAGCCATCAACGGCTTCGCCTGTGTTTTCATCGTACCCTTGCGATGAGTTAAAGGTAATGTTTATAACATCACCTTCTTTAGTTTTTACCGAGAGCTCAAACAGGTAGTTATCGTCATCCTCGTATTTTGCGCGATTGAGGCTTTCCATGTAGGGATTAAGTGAGCGCTCAACACGTTGCTGACTTGAGGCTAAAAACGTTTTTTGCTCATGCCCAAGCTGACCTAAACTCGATAAAATATCGCTGGTATTAGCATAAGCACCCTGAATATTTTTAACTGATGTATTTAATCGCTCAATTAATTGGGTGCTGTTTTCGTTTTTTAATAACCCCTCATGCTGAGAGCTTATTACGGTGCGCAGGGCGAGTTCTTCATCGGAGAGTTTATATTTAAGCGTGCTCGGCGTGCTTGAAATAGTAAATAACGAGGTAAGTTGCTGCTGTAAAACGTCCTCTACTTTTTGATTACTGGCTAGTGTTTCATCAAGAGTTTCATTATTTAACTGGCTTAATAACCCATCTGTTATTTTTGGCGCGTTAGTTTGTAAATCATTTATAGCTTGAAGGTCGCTACCGGTTAGTAGCGAAGGACTCACAGAGGTTTGGTTAGTGTTATTAACTGATTGGGCCAGCAAAGTGCTTAAATTAGCCTGGCTGCCAAGAGTACTGTTGACCATGATTATCCTTAATCGCTAAACCCTATTAAGTAATTTATCGGACGCAGCATTAAAAGCTTTAGCTTAAGGAGGTATTTTTTACCTACTATTTATACAAACAACCCATTAATAAATTAAATAAGCATAAATCTAAATCGAATAAGCGTAGGTCGGATAAGCGCAGCGCCATCCGACAATTCACCACTCTATTCATTTGCAACACGCCTAACTCTTAAGCGCTATTCTGCTCGCTCATTACTCTTCATTTGTTTCTTTTATTCTTTGTACTAAAAAGTCGACCGCCGCTTTTACCTTTGGTACTAAATAGCGCTGCTTTTGATACAACAAATAAACCGCCATAGTCGCATTTTGGCTTATCGCTAATTCATGCTCAAACTTAAGCTCTTGCAACTGGCCAGACTCAAGGTATGAGTCGAGCGCCCACCGAGTTGACATTAAAATGCCCTCGCCATTACACGCTTTTTTAGCCAGCCACGATCCGTTATTTGAAATAGCGACCGCAGGCCCAGAAACGTCGTGCCATTGCTCATCCACTTTACATAACCAAGGCGTTGGCCCCGCTGGCGTTTTAAAATAAAGACCACTGTGGCCCTTTAATTCCATAACATTAGTAGGTACACCGTATTTTTGTAAATAGCAGGGTGACGCAACAGGAATAAAGCCGTTATCCATTAGTTTTATTGCCAACACGCGCTCATTTGGCGCATAGCCACCGCGAATCGCAATATCAACATCGTCACGCCCAAGTGTCGACAGCTCATCACTTAAGCTAACATCTAATATAATTTCGGGGTATAGCGCGCTAAATTCATCAAGCAGAGGCAGTAATATTTTGTCACCAAAACTTACCATTGAGCTTATACATAATCGCCCCATTGGTGTTGTTTGATAACTGCGTACAGTTTCGTGGCTTTGCTCTAGCTGATTTAATATTTGCTGAACATCGTTATAGTAAATTTGCCCAACTTCGGTCAATTTAACTATGCGGGTCGAACGCTTTAAAAGCGTAGCCCCCAGGCTTTTTTCTAAATCAGCAACTCGCCGCGACAACGACGAAGGCGGCACATCAAAAGCTTTTGCGGCTTTGGTAAAACTGCCCGTTTCAACCACCTTAATAAAATACCGTATGGCTTTTAGTTGATCCAAGTTGCCTCTCCATTAAATAAAATGCTTTATTGTCTTAAAGACAAAAGTGATTCGCATTTTCCCCTATATATAAGCAAATTAAAACAAGTAATAATGTACTCAACCTAAAGACAGGGACTTAAATTGCATTTTTTGGCAATGAGTATCTTCACGTTAATGATGGAAAGCTGACTTATGATTACTTTGCACGGTTTTGCTGCTAGCAACTATTACAACCTAGTTAAACATGTACTTTTACACAAACAACTGCCATTTAAAGAACACCTTGTTTACGGCGGTAGTGAAGAGTTACTAGCAATCAGCCCTGCAGGCAAAGTGCCTGCAATCACAACAGCTAATGGCCTTAATATTTCTGAGTCGAGTGTTATTTGCGACTTTATTGAAGAGTCGTACCCACAAACCCCGCTATATCCTAAAGATGCAGGTGAGCGCGCAGTTGTACGTCAAATTATGAAAATGGCAGAGCTCTATTTTGAATTGCCAAGCAGACGGTTTATCCCTTATGTATTTTCAGGCGCTGAAGTAACCGACACAACTAAAGCCGAAGTACGCCAAGTATTAACGCGTGGCGTAACCGCTTTGAGTAGCGTGTGTAAGTTTTCACCTTGGATTGCAGGCGAGCAATTTACAATGGCAGACATTTACGTTTATTACGTAAACACCATTGTTAGCGCCTTTGGCTCAAGCCAGCTTGATTGGGATGTACTTGCACAAGTACCCGGCATGAAAGAGTGGAACGAATCAATGAGCCAATTAGCCATTACCCAAAGCATAGAGGCCGATCGGCAATCAAATATGGCTGAATTTATGCAAAAAGTGAAAGCGCAAATTCAAGCAGCCAACGCTAAATAACGCGTAGCTACAAAAGTATCTATTCTAATTTTTAATTACTAAGACAGATCGCCAATACAATAATGCTATTGGCTTAACAAATTTAATTCTTTGCAGGAGACACCTATGACAGATAAAAATATCCAACTAACTTCAACTATCAGCGAAGACAATAAACTTACACTTGCCTTAAAAAACATCGAGATGCCAAAGCCAAATGCCGATGAAGTAGTTATTCGTATTGAAGCTGCACCATTAAATCCATCAGACTTAGGCGTTTTATTCAGCGCAGCTGATATGTCTACTGCAAAGCAATCGGGTACTGATGAAGACCCAGTAATTACTGCCGATGTTCCAGCGCAATTTATGCCATCACTTAAAACCCGTGTTGGAAAAGCAACCCCTGTAGGTAATGAAGGCGCAGGCACCGTAGTAGCTGCGGGGTCATCACCAGCTGCACAAGCATTAATGGGTAAAACCGTTGCAGTAATTGGCGGCGGTACGTATCGTCAATTTATATGTGCCAATGTACAAAGTTGCCTAGAGCTAAAAGAAGGGACTACTGCTAAAGAAGGTGCATCATCTTTTGTTAACCCACTTACCGCACTAGCAATGGTAGAAACCATGCGCGCCGAAGGCCATAAAGCTATTATTCACGCCGCAGCGGCCTCTAACCTTGGCCAAATGCTAAACCGTATTTGCATTGCCGATGGCGTTGATTTAATTAATATTGTTCGCAAACCAGAACAAGAAAAATTACTGCGCGATATGGGTGCAAAATATATTGTTAACTCAAGCAGCGACACTTTTCTTGCTGACCTAACAGCTGCAATAATCGAAACCGGTGCAACTATAGCGTTTGACCCTATTGGTGGCGGCCAACTAACAAGTGACATTCTTAACTGTATGGAAGTTGCAGCTGCGCGCGATATGAAAGAGCACACAATTTATGGCTCTGATACATTTAAACAGGTGTACATTTATGGCGCACTAGACCGCGGCCCTATTACATTAAACCGTAACTTTGGCTTTGCTTGGGCTGTAAACGGGTTCTTGTTATTTAATGCTTTAGGTAAATTAGGCACAGATACAGTAATGAAAATGCGCAAACGCGTTGCTGATGAAATCACCACTACATTTGCGAGTAACTACACGCACGAAGTGTCATTAGCTGAGGTATTACATTTACAGTCAATCGCGGCTTATTCTAAACAAGCCACCGGCGAAAAGTACTTAATTAAACCTCAAGCTTAATTAAATATTCTTCGTTAAAAATTAAAAAGCAGATGCTAATTAGGTATCTGCTTTTTTACGTTTAAATATACGCACTCTACTATTGCTAGGTTTGCAGTTAACGCGTCCTTAAAAGCCTGTCATAAAACCATCACAAAAACGTAATTTACTGAATGTTTACACATTGTTTGCACCTTTTATTCTTATAGTTTATCCACTTTAATAAAATAATAAGCGTGCCTACATGAATATAAAACCTTTTATATTTTATTCAGTTATTGCCTCTACTACATTATTATATGGCTGCGGCGGTGCTGAGCAAACTACCGACACTAGCACAGAGCAAAGTACTGATTCATCATCAACAATCACGTCAACTGGCTTAGTTATAAATGAAATTGTCGCAAGCCCAAGTGATACCTCCTACGATTGGATTGAGCTATATGCCACTGAAGATATAGCCGATTTGTCGGTATTTTCACTTGTTGATGATAACGCCGACAGAGAGCCTCAAGCATTACCCGCAGTAGCGCTTTCGCAAGGAGAGTTTATTGTTATTCAAGCCATTGATGAAACCGACACACCGCCCGATAATGGTTATTACGTTACCTTTAAACTAGGTAGCGACGACGCTGTTACGCTTTATGAAAATAGCACTGCGGTGTCTGTACTTGATTGGGAAGAAGGCGAAGCCGCTGAAGGTTTTAGCTACGGCTTATACACCGACGGCACCGGCACCGCGCAAACATTAACACCAACACAGGGCGCAGCTAACCAAACAGCCGACACCTCAACACTTGTTACCACTCTAATTGCTGAAGATGCCCCACTGCGTATAAACGAAGTAGTAGCAAAAGACAGCAGCGGCTCCGAGGACTGGATAGAGCTTTATGTAACAAGCAGTAGCGATGTTTATTTAGCTGACTACACACTAAGTGATGACAATAACGAGCAATTTTCCCTACCCGATATTACTTTAGCGCCCGGTGAGTTTTATCGTATTTACGCCAGCACCGATGATTTAGGCGACCTCCCAAGCGTAGCGTTTAAATTAGGCTCAAGCGATACCGTAAGCCTTTACAGTAACAATGTAATTATAGAGCAGTTATCGTGGAAAAAAGGCCAAGCCTTGAGTGGTTACAGCTATGGCCGCTACCCAGATGGCAGCGATGCAACAGCGGTATTAACTCCAACAGAGCTTAGTCAAAATAGCAAAGCAACTCACGGACCACTCGTTATTAACGAAGTGGTGGCAAGCGCTGCAGACGATGGCAACGACTGGTTTGAGCTATACAATAACAGCGAAAATACTATTAACTTAGCCAACTACCAAGTTATTGATGAAAGCGACGACATAGACCCAGTAACCCTGCCCGACATAGATTTATACGCAGGCCAATACATTACTATTTATGCCACCGATGAAGATCCAGGTACTTACTACGTCCCGTTTAAACTAGGTAAAGAAGACGAGTTAAGCTTAATACTCAACGATGAAGTAATTGACTACATTGATTGGGACGAAAGCGATGTAGCCACAGGCTTTAGTTACGGCCTAAGTAACAGCACCGACTTTACTCATGCGTTTTTAACCCCTACTCCAGGTAGCGAGAATACCGTTGCAACCGCATTTACACCCACAGCTGTTAATACGCTTTCTATTACAATTACCGACGAAAACTGGCAAGACATTCTAGATAACCCACTTGATGAGGAATATCACGAAACTGCTATTACTTTTAACGGTGTAACACTCGATAGCGTGGCTATTCGCACTAAAGGCGGCTCAAGCTTAAGCAGTGTTGCCAACTCTAGCAGTGACCGATACAGCTTTAAGGTCGACATTAACGAATACGTGTCGGGCCAAAAGTTTTTTGGGCTAAAAAAATTCACACTGCAAAACTCGTTTAACGACCCGTCGTACATGCGTGAAGTAATTGCCTACGACCTAATGGACGAAATGGGCGTACCAACGCCTGAGCATGCTTACGTTAACTTTTATGTAAACGGCGAACTATTTGGTTTGTACTTAATGGTAGAAGCCATAGATGGAGAATTTGTAGAAAAACACTTTGCCAACAGTAACGGCGATTTATACAAGCCTGATGGCACAGGCAGCGATTTATTATGGCTAGGTGACGACATACAAAGCTACACCGACATAAACTTACAAACCAACGAAGACACCACCGATAACGGCGCATTTATTAACTTTGTAGAATCGCTCGATGACGGCGAAACCAGCGCCATAGAGGTAGATACACTTTTACGATATATGTCGGTTAGCACTTCGCTTTCTAATTTAGATAGCTACCACGGTACGCTTGCTCATAACTATTATATTTACGATGACGATGGCGTATTTAGCATTTTGCCATGGGATTTTAACGAGTCATTTGGCACCTTTAACATGAATTGTAATGGCGTAGATGTAAGAGAGCTCTACATTGATGAGCCAGTAAGCGGCGCATTAAATGAGCGCCCGTTAATTGCTAATGTATTTGCCGAGCAAAGCAACCTTGATGTGTACCACAGTTACTTAACGCAACTTATTAATGGTTCACTTTCAAGCGACACATTTAGTGCCCGCGTAAATGAAATAGCCGACTTAATCCGTGAGCACGTACAAAACGACCCCACTAGTTTTTACGGCTCAGATTACTTTGAGCAAAACCTAACCTCTACTACGGGGCAGTTTTACGGTTTAACGTCGTTTATGCAGTACCGCGTAGCAAATATGGCCGCGCAGCTCGATGGCACATTGCCCTCAGCCGGCGACGGCAGCGGCTTTTGCTCTAGATAAACAACCCATCCTTCATGCAGTGCCAGCACGCTGGCACTGCACTCTGTAACTTTGCAATTTAATAATCTGAGAAAATTATGACAATTCAAGCACGTTTAAAGGATGAACTTTTTGAAAAGGATACTTCAATCTCACCAGTAGCAATTACTGCAATAAACTCTAAAAATAAGCAGGCCCAACCTGAAAAGCCAACCGCTGATGGCTCATTATCAACATTAATTAACGAGTTACTCACCCCGTTTGAAGGCTACGGATTAAAAGATCTTAATAACGCCAACTTAATGAACCGTGTAGACAGCAAGTTTATGCTGCCACTGTCTTTTTTACCTGAGCTACTAACTCACTTACATGGCCAATACCGTGTGCTTGATATACAAGGTAAGCGTTTATTTTCTTACTATAATCAGTACTTTGATACGCCCGAGCTTGATTTATACAAAGCCCACCATAACGGTAAGCTTAATCGATACAAAGTGCGCCAAAGACGCTACGTTGATACCGCCACCGAATACCTAGAAGTAAAACTAAAAAACAATCAAAGCCGTACGGTTAAAACACGTATCAAGCTCGAAAAAAACAACGAGCAAGCTCATTGTACTGCGTTTATGAAAGAACAAATGAAAAACAGCTTTGCACATTTAAACGTAACCCAACAAAGCGGCTATAACCGAATAGCCTTAGCCAACGAAGAAAAAGCCGAACGCTTAACGCTTGATTTTAACCTGTGGTACAACACCCCAAAAGGCGATAACAAAATAACCCTACCGGGCTTTTTTATTGCCGAACTTAAGCAACGCAAAAAAACAAAACACTCGCCATTTTATAAGCTGATGAGCAAACACCACATATTCCCTGCCTCGTTTAGTAAATACTGCATTGGCTGTGCTTTGCTCTACCCCGAGCGCTTAAAAGTAAACCGCTTTAAACCCGTTTTAGCCCGTTTAAAACACCTTAACCGCACTAACCCGCTTTTACCTTTAGAGAATAATTAAAATGACAAAATTAGATCTTATTTTTCTTTCCCGTTTTTTAGTAAACATCCTATCGCTGGCTGTACTTTGCTATGGCTGTTACTTTCGCATAAGTAAAAATGCAGTGGTGGCAGGCTCGTTTATTTTATTTGGCGTAGGCGTTTTTATTATTACCTTTTTGCTGCATGGCGTTGATATGTCAATGGAATTTGCATTTGGTCTATTTGCCGTATTTACCATGCTAAGGTACCGCACTGAGTCTATTTCGATTAAAGAAATGACTTACTTATTCCTTGTTACTGCTATTGCTTTACTTACCTCTGTAGGGCAAATGAGCTTAATTGAGCTAAGTATTCTTAACGGCATAATTTGCTTAATTGCCTTTGTAATTGACTCAAGCATATTTGTAAAACGCTACGAAGTACAAAGCGTTTGCTACGAGCGCATAGAAAACATAACCCCGCAAAACCAAGCCACACTCATCAACGATTTAAAACTGCGAACAGGCCTAAACGTAGTTGCTGTAGACATAGAGCACATCGACTTTTTAAAAGATGTAGCCCAACTAAAAGTGAGCTACTTAGCCGAAAAAAAAACAAAGGTAGCCTAACATGACCTCTAAACTAACTATTTCTACCGTGGCGCTTTCAACACTTTGTTGTTTTGTTAGTAACGCAAGCTTTGCCAAAATTAACGATGATATAGACCTAAGCGGCTATATCATGCTCGACTACAACAAGTTTGATACCTCATTATTAGAGGAGCAATACGACAGCAGCAGCTCAGAAAGTACCTCAGAAATACGCCGCGCTCGCCTAAGTTTTAAATCAGACATAAGCAAAGACTGGAAAAGTAAATTTCAGCTTGGCTTTGCCGATGGCGAAACCGAAATAAAAGACGCCTACCTAGAATACTCAGGCTGGAAATATGCTGATTTAACCATAGGCCAGCAAAAAGAAGGTTTTGGCCTAGAAAAACTAACCAGCTCTCGTAATTTATTAATGCTTGAACGCAGCATGATAAGCGAAGCGTTTTCGCCAGGGCGAAGTTTAGGTATTAGCCTATCGGGAGAGGTAGCCTCAGTAAATTGGCAACTTGGTTATTATCAGCCCGACGAAGACGAAGCAACATCAGCTATTACAGGGCGGGTAGCCTGGGTGCCATGGCAGCAAGATACCAACCTATTACACTTAGGCGTCGCATTTAGTGAGAGGCAGTACGACGGTAACGAATTTAGAGTAAATGAGCCACTTGAAGTTTATACCGCCGACTCATTAATAGAAGGCGATAAAATTAATGCCGATAACCTCTCGCAGCAAGGTATAGAGCTGTTATGGATTAAAGACAGATTGACCATGATGGCCGAGTGGCAACAAGCACAAGTAACCAGTATTGAAGAGTCAACCAATGATTACGAAGGCGGCTATTTGCAATTTGGTTATCAACTAACGGGCGGATACCGCAAGTATAAAAACGCAAAACTAGGCGCAAGCTCAGAGCCAGGCTGGGAGCTCACTGGCCGCTATAGCTTACTTAAGCTCAAGCAAGAAAACCAAGACGCAAAAACCTACTCCCTTGGTGTTAACTACACCGTAAACAAAAACATAAAGTTTATGGCCGACTACATTAAAGCCGACTACTTTGAGGCAGGCGGTACTATCACATCGGGCAATGCAATCTCATTAAGGCTGCAATATTCGTTTTAATGCGCTTGGTGTTTAGTCGTTTAGCCTAAAACTATAAAGCCCCTGTGTTAAACGTTACGTTTAACACAGGGCTATTTTAATAGGGCTGTTATAAACTCTCTAAAGGTAACTTATCAGGCTGGTACTTATCCCACTAATTACAGTAAGGCAATTTAAGCTTGTGAGCTTGCCACTCCCCTCGTTCATTAATGGTGACCGTTCAATAAAAATGAACAACTTAAATTAGTGAACAAAACTTGACTGGCGTTCAATTTATATTTATGTTCATAAACAATGAACAGTTAAATTTAGTGAACAAATGATGGGCCACGAGATAATACAGGCAGCTATTGAGAAATTAAACTTGCAGACGAGTTTAGGCGCAGAGTATAAAGCTTTTAAAAAAGAGTGTACTGAAGGCGAACTCGCTTTGCCTAATGTTAAAAGCAATTTAATTATTAAATGCAAAAAGCACCTAAATATAACCACCTTACAAAAGTATATTGCTGAATTAAAAATAAAAAATCAGATAACCAATGCCCTATTAATTACTGAGTACATCAACCCTAATCAAGCAGCTCTATTAAAGGAGCAAAATACATCCTTTATAGACCGAGTTGGTAACACGTATATTAATTGCTCCCCAATTTATATTGATATTCAGGGAAATAAGCCCGAAAAAGCCCACAATGAAATAGCCTTAGCCAAACAATTAGGTAAGGCATTTCAACCCAAGGGTATGAAAGTAGTATTTATGTTTTTAGTGCAACCGGAGCTGGTAAATAAACCCATGCGCACAATTGCAAAGATGGCCGAGGTTGCACTGGGAACGGTTAAACAAGTAATTGACGATTTAATATATCAAGAGTTTATAGTTCAAAAAGACCAACACACTAAAACAATCAACAATTCAAAAGCTTTACTAGAGAAGTGGTTAAACGCTTATCCTGTAACTGTTGAAGCTAAATTAAAACAAGAAATCTTCACTACTGATAACGCGGAGCTACTACAAAAACTTGAACTAAATAATGTAAATGCCATATGGGGAGGCGAATATGCTGTTCAACAATATGATGATTATTTAAATACAAAAAATTATCTAATTTACGTAAGCCCTGAACATAAAAAAGTCATTTTAAAAACTGCACGATTACGAAAAGTAAAAGCAGAAGATAATATAAACGATGCAGTAACAAAAGTAGTTTTAGTGGAGCCATTTTTAGCTATAGAAAAACTTGTTGGGTCAAAGACTCATTTAGCACACCCGTATTTAATTTATGCTAATTTATTAGCTAGTAGAGACACAAGAAACATAGATGCTGCAACGAGGTTTTATGAAAAGCACATCGCTTAATGTTGTTGGTAAATTACCACGAGGGTTAGTTGGCCTTTATCAAAAAATAAACGCCCATACTGAAGCATTAGGGATCCCTTACCTAGTCATAGGTGCTACCGCCAGAGACATTATACTCCACCATGGCTACGGTGCTGCAATTGAGCGAGGTACAAGAGATATTGATTTTGGTATACAAGTCCAAAACTGGGACCAGTTTGAACAGTTAAAGGAGCATCTGCTAAAAAATGGTTTTACCCCTGATCAAACAAAAGTACACCAGCTAGTAACTACCGTTCCTAACGGTGAGCGCTGGGAGATTGATATTATTCCATTTGGAAATATTGCTGGTGATGGTAACTCTATTACTTGGCCGCCACAGCACGATATTGGAATGTCAGTAACAGGCTTTAACGAAGCATTTAAACATGCCCTAGACGTAGAAATTGCCAATAACCCCAATCTTAATATTAAAGTTGCATCGCCTGCTGGGATGCTATTGTTGAAGTTAATTTCATGGCTAGAAAGGGAGCATAGCGTTAGACGTAAAGACGCAATGGATATTTTTTATCTCACTAGGCACTACTCAAAAATACCTGATATCGCAGATTCACTTTATGAGGATGACTTTATGGACGCTCAAAACTATGATGAACATAAAGCGAGCACAATGAAACTAGCCACTGATGCTTGCAGCATCGCTAACGAAGAAGTTCTTTCATTCATTAATGAAAAATTGTTCAATATTGAGTCCAAAGTAGACAATTTAGTACTAGATATAAGCAGAGCAGTTCAAATTGAATATAGTGATGCTGAAGAGCTTTTAAGTATTATTTCTGAGCAGCTAAATACTGCTTAACTGTTTCAATAGCTCCTTTGTTTTATATATAAAGTAATCGCTATTGAAACCGCCGGATGCAATTTTCTTATTCCCATAAGTTACTAAAACAGCTTTGCTTATACGTTCTTTCTCATTCAAGCTTGGAACAGGGCTTTATATAAGGCGAGGCTTTGATAAGTGAATTTCCAATAGGAAGTTGGAATATTTCCCATTCAATGCTGGAATTGAGCTTATTTCTCAATTAACGCTGGAAGGGATCACCCGTACGTTGCTAGCCACTCAAGTACATTAAAGGTTTAAGGATATAGTTAATTTGATAGGCGTACTCTGGCAAACTTCGCTAGTGCGACATCAGCAGGCACTGGCAAACCTTGATGTATGAAGTCAAAATTTGACTCTTTTGACCCAAAAATTGTTGGCTAAAATAGGCGACGCAGGAGCAAAAGCCCACTGTTTTTAGTCCTTGTTCATTTTCTTGTTAGTGTTCTTTGCTTTAATAATGAATTTCATAGCGCCTAAGTGAAAAAAGGGCAACATAACATATGCGAGTAAAAGAGAATCAAAAAACAGTATCCAATGAAAAATTACAGCTTTATCTTCGGAGTTACAGAGATCGCGAGATAATATCTCAAAGCAAACTTCATCAGGTGAACCTAGAATATAAACTCCGATTCCAAAAAGTACTAAAGCGATCAAAACTCTTTTGAACATTTCAGCTTTTAACTTTTTGCTAGCCTTGACTCTCATCTGAAACCTCCTTGAACACTAACACCCCGCTTAGGGGCAATAACACGTGGGCTAAAATTTGGAGCGAAGCGACTGAGTCCACGTATTACTGTCCCAGGGAGCTTGCGACCGACTTAATGTGATTTTTCAACGTTTAATTACCAATCAGCTGCATACTGTTTATTTGCTTTAAAAGCCTCGACTTCTAAAGGTGCTTTGTCATAACCAAATTCAGCTATGTCAGAGAAGTGCTGAGTTATCACTTGGTCAAGACTAGATCTTTCGATTTGTAGCACATGAACCAATTCATGAGCCAATTTTGGCCTATTGAGCTCATATCCATTACGAACATAAATAGAATACCCGAAAGCCTGAGCGTTATTGGTAATACCTTCACCAATAAAACCTAGTGCTTCACCTAGTGTTTTTAGAGCGAAGTTTTCGAATGGAAAGGGTACTTCTTCAACATGTACAATCCTGACTTTCTCTGGTTTTTGAATTCCTATATCAGCTGCCAAAGCTAATTCTCGTGAATTTAGCGGAATTCCTGACTCCGAGCCTTTTCTTTCAGTTTCATAAGCCCAGTCAACATACTGTGGTATCAATATGTCTGAGATGATTTTCTGGTATGACAGTGCTGCACCAATAATTAAAGCAAATAATATTATCACTGTAAGTTTGAAAAATTTCATTCAATTCAAATCCCTTTAAAAATTCCTACTAACTTGCAAAACAACATAACGCCGCGTTAAGTAGTGAGTGACGCCTACGTCTAACCTAAACCATTACACCGTAAACACAAAACTCATTTGAACCAAGAATGCCATGCGTTGCGAATCTGCCTTAAACGCTTTGTTATGCGTTCATTCCATGTGCAGGGCTGATTCTGGACATGATAACCATATCTATATACCGTCCACTTTTGAATGTACTCAAACGCTTAATGCCCTCAGTTTCAAAGCCTACCTTTTCATACAGAGCTTTGGCTGAAAGATTATCAGCATGAACCTCTAATTCAACACGAACTAAATTAAGCCAATTATCAGCTTGATTGATTGCTTCATGCATCAAGGCTTTTCCGACACCTTGTCCGTGACTTTCAGGGTGAACAGCGATGGCAATAGAAGCAGTATGCTTATCCCGAACTTTATCCGTTAGGAATAGCGTCACGTGTCCAACCACCTTACCATCAACTTCTGCGACTAACGTGTATTGATTTGATGCTGAAAAGAGATTTGAAACTTGCGAAGAGCTCAAAAAAGGAAGTTGTGATGTATTTGCCATTACTTCCGTAAAGCTATAAATATTATGAAGATCTTTATGATCAAATTCTTCTAAGTGTCTAATTTTCAAGTTATATCCCTACTGTAAGATCTGCCGAACACCTAGCAATTTAATAGTACGCTCATCAAGCATATTTCTGCCGACATAACGCTCATCTATCTACTTTATATAGTTTTAGCAAATTACCTAAGGTATTACTATAACTAAGTTTTCTAAAGTTTTTAGGTGAAGTTAATAATCCAATTTGCGCGCAGCGCGCATTTTCATGAATATATGCGCAAAAAGCAGTTTGACCAATCAATTAACTACTATATTTAGCCAATCTCAATAACTGGTTTTCGCTCATAACCGCCTTAGAACATTTGCATTGCGATATTTATCTTGGCCGCTAACACCGCTCTATTAATATGAGGTACAACAATAAACCGCTATCCATACAGTAATAAACCAAAAAAGATAAAGTATAGAATTTTAGTTGGGAATCTCTGTTTAATTAGTTTAAGCCTAAAAACAAAATTCTGTCCCCTATGAAAAGAACCCAAATAAGGAACGGAAGCACCATCGCTACAAGCACTGCCACATATGGCTCTTCATTCCAGATGTGTGATAAAACATTCCAAAGTTGGATGAGAAAGAACAAAAAGATCCTCTTTGATCAAACTACTCAATAATTGTACTAAATAATGCAATTAGTCATAAATCTGTAACTTTGATCAGCGATAATCTCTATCCGATAAATGAATAGACTCAAGAAGATTAAGTAAGATGAGTACACCCTTAGTGCAACTAACATTTGCACTGCAATCATTTGATGATTCTATGTCTGCGGCAATGAGCCACGCTATGGAATATGAAAAGCTATCGCTAAAAGCCAATGCTGCGCATAACATTACGCTGCAGTGTGTGTTGCCTGATGGCGCAAATGAGAGCGATGTTATTTCACTAAGTGCAACGCAGCCCAGTGCGCGTGGGGCGCAGTATTTTACTGAAAAAACGCTGAGCAATGCAGACCTTGAATCTGGTACTGTAAATCTTACTTTAAGTAACATTACACAAAGCCAGTGTTTTGTAGTGCAAATGATGCTGCACGGAAAAAACACGACCTTAAAAGAAAGCCAGCAACTCGATGTGTACATTAAAGCATTTGAGCAAGGCTATATCCCTGAGCAAATAAAAACTGAACATACCAAGTCACAGGGCGTTCGTAGCTACTTTGCAAGTATGGGCTCTACGTTTTTATCGCTGTTTTAATGCAAACTGCACTTAAATTACGCGACACTACTTATAAGTTGTTAGGGCGTGTTGAACTTTGGTGGGTGAATTTACAGCAGTATGTTTGGTTTTTAGGCAAGGCAGAGCCTATGTAGTGTGGTTACTCCCCATAAATAGGCGATAACGCAGCATAAATACCAAACATGCACTGCCCTTTGGGTCCTTTCTAGAGACGATTAACTCTTTGTTGCCTACATGGATGTAGGTAAGGGGCGTGAGCAGGACGCGGAAGCTTTGCTCGGTTTTTACTTAGCCCACTAGGTTACAAACCTCGCGCCGCGATTTAATCGCCTCTAGATTGAACAAATTTCAATCCACAAAGACCAACACGCCCTAGTCTGCAAAACTCACTTTACCCATAGTAACTCCCGCAATACCTTGTGCGGTGTTACTTAGGTGTTGCTGCTCTCCGGCTAGGCATTCGTTTGCTAAAATAGCAAATAACACAGCCTCTTTTGCGTCGGGGTTTATACCTAAATCGTCGGTATTTTTAAAAGCCTTAATACGTGGGCAAAGCGCTGTAAGTTGCGCCATTAGTAATGGGTTATGAATACCCCCACCACTTGCATACACCACACAATTTTGTGCGCGCTCTGCACACTCGTTTAATGCATTTGCTATAGCGGTTGCTGTAAAGGTATTTAAGGTGGCCATTACATCTTCATGGCTTAAGTGCTGTGTATTTGTAAGCTGCTGTGCGGTGTTTAAATACGCTAAGTTAAATACCTCAGGCCCTGTGGTTTTAGGCATTGGGAGTTTAAAAAATGCGTTATTACACAATGCATTTAATAATGGTGTATTTACCTTGCCTGCTTTAGCTATTTTTGCGCCATCGTCATAATGCATATCTTTAAAATGTTGCTGTACGTAGGCATCCATAATGGTATTACCGGGGCCAATGTCGGAGCTAAACACACGGTTTGCATCACCATTTTTGGGTAAAAACGTTAAGTTAGCTATGCCGCCCATATTTAGCAAAATCCGACTCTCCACAGCGCTCGAAAAATACAAATAATCGCCATACACAGCAAGTGGTGCGCCCTCGCCTCCTGCGGCTATGTGTTTTTGCCTAAAATCACCAATGGTTGTAATACCCGTAGTAACGGCTATTTGGTCGCTATCGCCAATTTGTAAGGTGCCATTAGTAAAGCTTTTGTGATTATGCTGCGACTGCGGGCAGTGGTAAATGGTTTGCCCATGACTGGCTATAACATCAATACTTGCCGGGTCTATTTGCCAAGTATGTAAGCACTGGTTAACCATATCGCCATGGAGTTTACCTACCCACGGGTGCAGTAAAGTTACAAGTTCTAAATCGCATTCTCTTTTGGCAAATACCTGCTTTATTTTAGTTTTATAATCGTCGTTGTAGTCAACGGTGGTAAAATTTAAAACCTCAATGTGAGTATTTAAGCCCGCGCCCGTTATTTTACACAGTGCAACATCAAGCCCATCCAACGAGGTGCCGCTCATTAAACCAATAATTAAACGGCTTGGTTTTAGGGCGCTGTTATAAAGCGCTTTAATGTGAGGGTGCATAATGGCATCTAAAATAGGTGTAATATTTTGCTTATATTAGAGGACTTTAAAACAAAGTAATAGCCGTAAAGCGTTTAATTTAGGTTCTGATTGTTTAACTCTTAAATGATTGTTAAGTTAGTGTGCATACTAAAAATTTATGAAAAAATATGATCACCCTCAGAGAGTTTAAAGCCCAAGACGCGCCTTTTATTATTAACACCTTAAATGATGAACAGGTAACGCGTTATTTATCGTCAAAAATTCCGTTTCCGTATACGCAAGCCGATGCTGATTGGTGGATAAACCAAGGCTCAAAAAACGGCATTATTAAGGCCATTGTTGTAAATGGGCAATTTGCGGGCTGTATTGGTATAACTCCCGGCGAATTTGAATACAAACGCAGTGGCGAAATTGGTTATTGGCTTAATAAAGCCTATTGGGGGCAAGGTATTATTACTCGCGCTATTGAACTTATATGCAATGAAGCGTTTGCAAGCTCACACTTAAACAGAATTTTTGGTGCCGTGTTTGCTGGTAATACCGGCTCTATGAAAGCACTTACTAAGAGCGGCTTTGAGCAAGAGGCTGTGCTTAAACAGGCCATTTATAAAAACGGGGTACTTTACAACAATCATATATTTAGTAAGCTCAAAGCAGACTAATTACTCTAATTAAATCTGCGCAAAGGTTGAATTATCAACCACCCGCCCAAAACTCCTTTATTAAGGTACGCATTGTACATATTCATACTGCTTAGCCGCGCATTATTGTTTAGCTGAACACGATTTTTAAAACGTAAACATTCGGTAAGTAGTTTATTTATATTAATAGGAGATCTTATATGTCTACGACTAGTCGCCAACTTACTCTTGAATCACGCCCTAATGGCGCTCCAAAAGATGAAAACTTTAAATTAAAAACGGTAGAGCTTCCTGCATTAAAAGACGGCGAAGTTTTACTACGTACTATTTACCTATCGCTAGACCCGTACATGCGTGGTCGTATGAGCGATGCTAAGTCGTATGCTGACCCTGTTAATATTGGCGATGTAATGGTTGGCGCAACAGTGTGCCAAGTAGAAGAGTCTAAAAACGATAAGTTTAACGAAGGCGAATGGGTACTTGCCTACACAGGTTGGCAAGACTACGCCATTACCGACGGCGAAGGCTTAATGCAGTTAGGTAAAGAGCCTGCAAACCCTTCATACGCATTAGGTATTATGGGTATGCCTGGCTTTACTGCTTACATGGGTTTACTTGATATTGGCCAGCCTAAAGAAGGCGAAACCGTAGTTGTTGCAGCAGCAACAGGCCCTGTAGGCGCAACGGTTGGTCAAATAGCTAAAATTAAAGGCTGTAAAGTAGTCGGTGTTGCTGGTGGTAGCGAAAAATGTGCACACGCCGTTGAAAACCTAGGGTTTGATGCCTGTATTGATCACAAAGCTGATGACTTTGCAGAGCAGTTAGAAAAAGCCTGTGATAAAGGCATTGATGTTTACTACGAAAATGTGGGCGGTAAAGTATTCGACGCCGTACTACCATTACTAAATACCGCAGCGCGCGTACCATTGTGTGGTTTAGTATCGCAATATAACGCAACTAGCTTGCCAGAAGGCCCAGACCGTTTAGGTATGCTAATGGGTCAATTGCTTACTAAGCGTATTAAAATGCAAGGCTTTATCATTTTTGATGATTACGGCGACCGTTACGACGAGTTTGCACAAGACATGCAAAAATGGCTACAAGACGGAAAAATTCAATACCGTGAGCACATGGTAGAAGGCATCGAAAATACAGTAGACGCGTTCAACGATATGATATGCGGTAAAAACTTTGGTAAAACTGTGGTTAAAATTAATAACCCACTTTAATTTTATACGGCTTGTAAGGCAAAGCCCTTACAAGCCAAAAAAGGACTGATATGATTAAACTACACCATTTAAATAAATCCCGTTCTAAACGTATAATTTGGCTTTTAGAAGAACTAGATGTTGAATACGAAATTGTGGCTTATCAGCGTAATAAAGACACATTTCTAGCACCTGACGAACTAAAGCATATTCATCAACTTGGTAAGTCACCGGTAATTGAAGACGGCGGTTTAATTATTGCTGAATCAGGCGCTATTACAGACTACCTTATTACTAAATACGGCAATGGTAAATTTGCTCCAAAAGTAGATACCGCTGAATATGTTGACTACCAACAGTGGCTGCACTTTGCAGAAAGCTCAGCAATTTTACCGCTTTTACTTAAAATGTTTGTACTAAAAGACGGCGCTAAAACACAGTTTTTAGAAGGCTATGCCGACGCTGAAACAGCTAAAGTAATTAGCTACTTTAACGACCGCCTAGAAGGTAAACGTTATTTAGTGGGCGATACCCTAACGGGCGCTGACTTTATGATGTCGTTTATTGTTGAAATAGTTAAAAACTCAGGTCAATTAGCGCACTTTAAAAACCTCGTTAAATACGACGAGCAATTACAAAGCCATGAGAAGTTTCATACAGCTAATGAGCTAGAAGCAAAGTACGACTAAACCTTTATATAATATTTTATATAACACTAGGGGCATTTAGCCCCTTTTTTAATACCTGTAAAATATGCCCCGCCAAAGTTACGCTTGTAAACTAAATTAACAATCATCTACCTTATTGCTAATAAAACTTTAATTAATAAGGCATAATGCTGCTATTGTTTAAGTATTTTCACTAATAATACAAGCTGCTCTTGCGCGTATTGACTCACCCTTGGGATCAACCATGACCATAAACATGCGTTTAACGACCGGCTTTGGCGTAATTTTATCAATGATGATTATTTTAACCATTATTGGAATTTCGCGCGTTAGCCTTATTAATAATAACATTACCCACATGACCGACGTAAATTCGGTAAAGCAACGTTACGCAATTAACTTCAGAGGCAGCGTACACGACAGAGCAATAGCCGTGCGCGACGTAGTGCTAATTACCGAGCAAAGCAGTTTAAGTACCGTGTTAAATAACATACAAGAGCTAAACGCATTTTACCAAACGTCAAGCCGCGCTATGGCTAAGCTAATGGGTGATATGAATAGTGAAGAGCGCGCTTTAATTAATAAAATAAATCAAATAGAGCAGCGTACTCAGCCTTTTATTCAAGGTGTAATAAACGCTAAAAATGCAGGAAACCTAAACGAAGCTGAACGCATTTTATTAACCGATGCGCGCCCTGCGTTTACCCAGTGGCTAAGTGTTATAAACCAATTTATAAACCTGCAAGAGCAAGCAAATCAAACCACCACTATTAATACTCTCGATATTGCCAGTTCATTTGAAATTTGGATGATTTCGCTCACCGCGCTTGCAATTTTAATAGGTGCAAGCGTTGCGTATGTTATTAGCCAACTGATCAGAAAGTCAGTAGGTGGCGAACCACAAGAAGCCGCCGAAGTAATTGCCCTTATTGCCCAAGGAGACTTAAGAGGTGATGTACAGTCGTGTTGCCCAAATAGCATGATGGCTTCTGTAGGGGTTATGCAATCTAAATTAAAAACCATTGTAGATAGCATTATTAACTCATCTGAAGAGCTTTCTACGCACTCTGCAAGCGTAGCGTCTGGCTCGCAGCAAGCACTTAGTGCCGCTGACGCACAAGTAACCTATACAAACTCGGCAGTAAGCAGCCTAGAAGAAATGAGCCGCAGTATTAATGCAGTTGCAGGCTCTGTTAAACAAACCGAAGATAACTCAAAAGTAACTGCACAACTATCGCAGCAAGGTAGTATTGCAGTGCAAAAAGTAGCGGCCGAAATTGAGCAAATTTCTGTAACCGTAAAAGCCACAGTTACCCAAGTAAACGTGCTGCAAGAACATGTAAAACACATTGGCGATATTTTAAGTGTGATCCGCAGCATTTCTGATCAAACAAACTTGCTTGCACTAAATGCGGCAATAGAAGCTGCAAGAGCAGGCGAAACTGGCCGAGGTTTTGCTGTTGTAGCTGACGAGGTAAGGCAACTTGCCCAGCGTACCGGTGATGCAACAGGCGACATTGAAAAGATGATTTTGCAAGTGCAAGAAAACACGCAAGCGTCGGTAACAGCTATGGAAACCACAGTACCGCAAGTAGAAAATGGCCTAACGCTTACCCACGAAGCAAACGAGTTACTGCATCAAATACAGCAACAAGCTAACGACTCATTAAGTAACGTGCTTGAAATTGTTGAATCAACATCAAACCAAGTAGCCACCGTGGCGCAAATTAGTACCGGCGTGGAAGAAATTGCCAGTATGTCCAAAGAAACCAGCATGTCTCTTAACAGTAACGCACAAGAAGCCGTTGCATTAGCTGACCTTTCAAACACGCTTAAAAAGTATATTAGCTACTTTAAAGTTTAATTTTTATAGTAAACAATAAACAAAGGGGCTTTTAAGCCCCTTTGTTGTTTATGTACTTTAATAATAGCGGACTATATACCCGCTAAATCGCGCTCGGTAATGCACTCGTCTGAGGCCATTTCAAACTCGCGGCAAACTAATGGGCGGTTTTCGTAAATGGAGCACATAAGCGTATTGCGGTCGAGTGCTTGGCACCAACCGTCGTCAGCGCGTTTCATTACTTCGCTGCCCCATTTATCGTATTCAATGTAGTTAAATGGCACGCCGGTGTCGGTTACTATGCGCACTTCTAATTGGCAACAACAGGCTTGGCAGTTAGCACACGTAACAGGCTCTGGGGTAGTAGAAATATTTTCAACAGGAATAACAATATGAGGCATAGTGGCTTACTTTTTTGAATAAGCCACTAGGATACAGTAACTAATTTAACGCGCTAGTAGTTTTGCTTTAATATCGCTGTAACGCATTTGCTCGCACAGTGCAAAACCACTCAATTGGCGCACTTTATTACGCGCAAATAATGGCACACTCATCCCAGCTAAAAAGCGGCATTGGGTTTCAATACCCACATTATGATTACCTTTGTCTGCCATATGCGCTAAAAACTCATCCACCTTTTGATAAATAAGTTGCTCCTCAACATATGCAGGCTCTATAGAGTATTCAAGCTTAACCGCATGACCTCTACACACACTACAATGCCCACATTGCTGTGGTGCATTTTGATCGTCAAAATAGCGCGCTAAGTTATAGCTTAAGCAACTTTGTAGCTCAAAAAAGCGTACCAGTGCAGCAATACGTTTAATTTCGGCTTGTTCTTTATCACTAAAGTAGTCGTGTAGTTGCTGGGCAAGTTCTGGGTTATTTATAACCTCGCTATGCACTTTGTATACTTGGGTAATACGTTTGGTTTCGAGCGTTATTAGGTTTTTTTCGGCTAGGTAATCAAGGGCTGCCACTACACGTTTTCGATCAACCTGCGCGGCTTGCGTAAGGGAGTCAAAATTTAGCGTGCCCCATATTTTTTTAAAATCGGTATGGCTAAATATTTGTGTTAAAAATGCTTGTCGCTGCTCGTCAAACTGGCTTAGTAGCTCGTTTTTATCGACCAAAAATTTATATTTAAAATCAGCGTAGTAGGCATATTGCGGCGTTATAGCGCCTTGCATTTCAAGCTGTACAAGTAAGGTTTTAAGTGCCAGTTGTCTAATATTACTTTCGCTTGATAAGCTGTATTCTTGCATTTCCCATTGCTGGTGGCTTTGGCGAATATCGTTAATTACGTATTCAATACCGCTAAGCTCAGGGGTGTCGCCATATACAAAGTTTTCAACCGTATTTAGCCCATCTAAATTGGCAAGGGTGTAGCAGTTTGATGGATTGCCATCGCGCCCTGCTCGGCCAATTTCTTGGCTGTAGTTTTCAATCGATTTTGGTAAATCGTAATGTATAACAAAACGAATATCTGACTTATCAACGCCCATACCAAAGGCTATGGTTGCCACCACTACGTTAATTTTACCCGCCATAAAGTCATCTTGAATTTGCCAGCGTAGCGTATCTTCAAGCCCCGCATGATACGCCACCGCGTGCACACCTTGTGCACTTAGCACATTAGCAACTTGCTCGGCGCTTTGCTGTAGCGTTACATACACAATACCAGGGCCATTTTGCGCGCGCACAATGTTGGTAAGCTCGGTGTTTTTATCGGCGGTTTTAACGCTCAGCACGCTTAAATCTAAATTGGCGCGATAAAAGCCCGTTTGCACAATACACTCAGGCGATATAGCAAATCGCTCTGCCATATCGCGTTTAACTTTTTTAGTCGCCGTTGCCGTAAGCAGCAATACTAAAGGAATATTAAGCTCTTCGCGGTAACGCGGTAGTTTAAGGTAGTCGGGTCTAAAGTTATGGCCCCATTCAGATATACAGTGCGCTTCGTCTACCACTAACATCGAAAGCGCCACCTGGCTTATAAACTCTCTAAAACGCTCGTTTTTAAAGCGCTCAACCGACACCATTAGTACTTTAATTTTACCACTTCGCACATCATTCATTACGGTGCTGCTTTGCATTTGATCTTGGCTCGAATCAAGGCTTGCCGCGTAAATACCTTTGCTATTTAAAAAGCTAATTTGATCTTTCATCAATGCTAGTAAAGGCGAAACAACTAACGTTAAATTTGGTAAATGCAACGCAGTTAATTGATAGCACAACGATTTACCCGAACCGGTCGGAAATATAGCCAACGACGATTGACCATTTAAAAGCTGCTCTATAGTTTGTTGTTGCCCTGTTCTAAATTGGCTAAAACCAAAGTGCTGCTCAAGTGATTGAATTAATGGCGTGGTCATAAATGTCCTTTTGATGGCTAAACAATAGTCATGCTTATAAAATTGCGGTGTAGATGAAATATTTGCATGTATACCCAAACCATCTCAAGATGAGAGTTTCAGTTGGAGTTAAAAGCGATTTAGGCAAGGCATTGATTGCAAATAATAGTGGTTCTATTGTTAAAATCAATAACGCAGTATAAATCGCTTTTAAACCAACCCATTGGGCGTTTCACAGGCACTTACTCTCATCGTTGTTACTTCTTAAAAGGGGGCTGCCATTCTTGCAAAGTAACGCCTTGATATTAAGCCCCTGTGAAACGCTGAATTCTGCATATTGAGACGGTTTGGGTATAAGTATACAACAAATAACATTATTTATTGCTGACATCACCTTTATTTAAGCGCAAACTAAAGCACTATAAAATGAGTAGTAACTACTTGTTGCCAAAATAATTTATTGATACCCAAGTCATCTTAAAAAACTAATAAAAAATACAGATCACTTGGGTATATTATTTTTAAGGGCAACGTTATGAATATTACTACACCTAAAATCGTCGTTATTGGCGGTGGTGCTGGCGGATTAGAACTCGCAACGCAATTAGGCCATAAATTAGGAAAGAAAAAACAAGCTGAAATTCTACTAATAGACAAAAACCGTACCCACATATGGAAGCCGTTACTGCACGAAGTAGCGACAGGCTCTATTGACCCCGATTTAGATGGCGTTGTGTATTCAGCCCATGCTGCAAAACACCACTATAACTTTCAACTTGGTACTTTTTGCAATATAGATCAAAGCAATAAAACAGTTACCCTTGCACCACTTTTAGACGAGCTAGGCCACACAATTTTACCCGAGCGCACCGTGCGCTACGACCACCTAGTGATTGCCATTGGCAGCGTAAGTAACGACTTTAATACCCCAGGTATAAAAGATCACTGCTACTTTTTAGACTCAAACCAACAAGCAGAGCGCTTTCAGCATTCATTACTCGACAGCTTTACACGCCTTCACCAAGACGACAACCAACAGCAATCACTTAATATTGCCATTGTAGGCGGCGGTGCTACCGGTGTTGAGCTCTCAGCTGAGCTTTATCATGTGTCTGAACTATTAAAGCTTTATGGCTTAACAAATATGTCGTCTAAGCGTTTGCATATACATTTAATAGAGGCCGGACCACGTATTTTACCAGCATTACCAGAGCGTATTGCCGTAAGTGCAAAACGTGAGCTATTAAAACTTGGCGTAAACGTGCGCGAGCAAACACAAGTAAAAGAAGGCACCGCACAAGGCTTTATCACCAAAGATGAAGAACACATTGATGCCGATATTATGGTGTGGGCAGCAGGCGTAAAAGCACCTGATTTTATAAAAGACTTAGGTATTTTTGAGCTGACGCGCAGCAACCAAATTCAAGTAAACGAGTTTTTACAAAGCACCGTAGACGAAAGCATTTTTGTATTAGGCGATTGCTGCGCATTTACCCAAGCCGACGGCAAGCAAGTACCACCACGCGCACAATCGGCGCATCAAATGGCGTTATGCGTCGAAAAAAACCTCATCGCAACGCTAAAGCAGCAACCACTACGCGGCTTTAAATACAGCGACCATGGCTCGTTGGTTAACTTATCGAGTTACAGCACCGTGGGTAACTTAATGGGTAACCTAACCAGCAATACCTTTTTTATTGAAGGTAAAATTGCCCGCTTTATGTATATATCTTTATACCGTATGCACCAACGCGCCATACACGGTAGCGCAAAAACCTTTGCATTATGGATAAGCGAAAAAGTGCTGCGTGTAGTGCGCCCTAAAATGAAGTTGCACTAATAAATTAAGTACGCTCACAAAACCACAAAAAAGCTTTAAGAGTTAATAAGTATTATCTCTTAAAGCTTTTTTTGCACTTTGCGTACCTAAAGTAGTACGATGTGAGAATATTTTAATAACATCAAAGGATTGGCGGTTATGAAAAAGCTACTTCTCGGACTTATAATTATAGCGGCTTTGGCAGTATATCTATTTAAAACCCAGCCTAACACAGCCGATGTAGAGCAGCCCAACGTGGCTGCACCAAATGCCACTGAGCCTAACTTAGTTAATAAAAAGCAGCCTGCAGAAGGCACCCCGCTTCGAATAGTCACAGATCTAAAAAAAGATATTCGCCTTTGCAGAGATCAATCACAGCAACAACATATAAAAATAAATAATTTAAACCAATCGCTTGTTTCATTTTTTGTGAGTGAGCTTAAAAAAGGGACGTCGGTCCCTACGATTTTAAAGTATGCAAACCTATCAGAAATCAATAAGCGTCAATACATTGCCTTTTTAAGAGATGCCATAGTTACTGAGCAAAAACAGCAGCTTAATATTACTAGCTCTTTAAACGAATTAGCTAATTGGCAAGGCATTGAGGCAATTAAAGGCTTCACCAATGATAAAGTAAAAGAAATGATTCAACAGCTTGGAGATAATAAGCATAGCCCTCCAGGACTTACTCTGAGTGTACCCCTTGATGAAAATGTACAAAAAGAAACACTTTATGCTTTATTAAACAACTCAGATACATTTACCACTTATTCTAAAACGTTTATTAAACTTGAAGGCAGTGAGGTTATTTCCCCGGCTACATTGTTTGTGCTTAATGCAAATAAATTTACGCCAAAAGAGTTTGAGCAGGCAATTTCATCTAACCAATTTACAGTAAATGAAGTAGCTACTGCGATTAAAAACAACATTCCTAATGAGTATATTTTTGCGCTGATGAAGCAGGTGCCGGCACTGGATGCTATGCCGCTGTACGAAGAAAATTCTGTTTTATATAACATGGCTGATATTGCCGTAAGCCAGTTTAATTTACCGCTTGTAAAAGCACTGCAGCAACTAGGCGTAACACCAACCAATCAGCCAGGCTTATTTACGGGTTTAGACGTTGCAATAGTAAGCCTGCCTAAAAGTGGTAACTTAACGCCAGCCCCTTTAGATGCAAAGCATACTCAAATGTTAAACTACCTTACAGAGCAGGGCTATAAAGCTCATAGCGGCAATGCTAATGACGACCTAAATGGCAAAGGCGTTTCTTTTGTAAGTGATTTTATTTACCAGCAAGGCGCCTATATTAATGAGCAGGAAAACCCTGAGCAATATGCTTACTTTAGCCCTATTGGTAAAATAGACAACGCCACATTGCCCCAAGTGAGTGAGCCCGATAATTCTGATGTTGCACGTTTTTTAGTAGATTTGAAGCAACAAAAGAAAGATCTAGATAATAAAAGACAAAACTGTGAACTATTACAGCAGCAGTTAAGCGCTACTGAGCAATTACACTCTACTATGCGAGCATATAATACGGTGCTAGAGGTAAAAAAAGAGCACGGTAATAACTTCGAGTATGTTTTACAAGAACAAGACCCCGTATTAGTTAATTACTGGTGGAGTATACTAAGCAATCAGCTTTCAAACGATAGAAGTCATAGCGCGTTCAGCCAATATTTGTCTAAAAAAGATTACCAAAAAGCTTATGAGTACAGCCTTAGTACACCATTAACTCAAACAGAAACCGATACACTTTTTTCATTCCTACTATTAGAGCCTCATGACTTTATAGCGATCTGGCAAAGCCGAGTTGAACCTAAGCCACCGAGTGATTTAGCAAGATTAAGTCGTTTTCCGCTTGAGCAATGGCAAAAGCTTAAACAAGCTGGTTTTGATTTTTCGATTACCGATACGTATGGGCGCGACGTTTATGTACAAGCTGTATCGTCTTCTGTCGAGGTAGTACAATTTCTAATTGATAATAAAATACCCGCTGATTCAGAAAAATTAGGCGTAGATATACTCGACTTAGCGCTAGAACAAAGCTACACCAAAGGGGAGTTAAGCCCAATGATTCCTTTAGCCTTACAGCTTGTTGAAAAAATTGAACCGAATCACCTTTCTCGCGCAGCACGATTAAAAACGTTTTATCCTGAGGTTTACGAGCAATTAATTAAGTTAAACCCCGCATTAAAACCCGCAGAGGGCACGCAGCTAAATCACTATACTTTTAATAGCCTATAACCCGCACTTTTAATACGCCAACAAATTAGTTGGCGTATTTGTTACTAACCAAAATATTGTCTTTAATATTTAACATTGTCTGTGTAGAGTATTTAAAACAACTAAGGAAATTGGGTTATGACGGGTAAAACGCTAATTTTTAATTTTGACGGCACAGGAAACGAGCCCCGTGATGCAGAGCAATTTAGCTCAGAGCATTTTAAAGAAGACTCTAATATTACCAACATTCTAAAATTGCATTTACTGCTTGGCGGTAAATTAGAAGACTCCCCCATTACTCCTTTTGCAAACCAACTCAGTTTTTATTATCAAGGTATTGGCACTAAAGGCAGCCGCCTTAAACGCATTTTAAACCAAACCCTTGCACCTCGTGGTGACGACGTAGCCAGTATTTTAAATCAAGCATTAAGCGACTTTAAAGCTCACTACCTAATAGGCGATGCCATACTGCTAACGGGTTTTAGCCGAGGCGGTGCACTTGCTAGGCGCTTTGCTAAAATCCTAGAGCCTTTAATTGCTGATAATGTTTACGTATGTGTGTTTGATACTGTCGCCTCTATTGGCTTATCAAAAGTAAGTAAAGCCACACGCGGCGCAGAGCACGTTATTTTTGAAAACCACACCATTGCCAACAACATTACTCACGCGCTGCACTGCGTAGCCCTTGATGAAAAACGCCGTGCGTTTGAACCCACACTCATGAACCATCAAAGCAATATTACCGAGCTATGGTTTGCAGGAGCGCATTCAGACATTGGCGGCGGTTACTACCGCGATGGCCTAGCCGATATTTGCTTGCGCTACGCACTTGAGTGGTTAATAGAACAACCGCTTAATATTTCGTTACTCACTAGCCACGATATAGATTACGAAACCCTACTCCCCGATAGCAACTTAGTAGCACAAGATGACGTAACCGTAACGCCCGATCCGCTCGCATTAAGTCATCAACAAAATTACTTTTGGTTTAACCCGTTTTTTAAATTAGTAGATAGGCAGTGCTATATATTAATTGATGACGAAGCCAGCAACCTTGAGCCCTTAGTACACTACAGCGTAGCCGAACGTATTAATAAGCTAACCAGTTACCGCCCAGAATCGCTTAAAAAACTGCATTACAAAATTAGCTACAACGACAACACCACACTTAGCTTTATTGGTTTAAGCCAACATATAGAACTGGCTAATCAAAACATGAGTGTGCTGAGCATTAACCAAAACCAAGATGTAATGGTATTTGCCTCTGAGCAATACAACGCAACCGGCCTCATGCTAGAGCAAGGCGCTACGTATCGCTTTACCCCATACCCAAATCAATATTGGTTTGACGATGGCATAAAGTGCACGCCATTAGGCTGGAACCGCGATAACGTTCAACTTGGCGTAAAAGAAATCCCGATGGCCGTGCTTGAACCATTTAGACGATTTCCTCGCGCACAATGGTTTTCACTCATTGGTGCTATTAATAAAAACGACGACCACCTTTTTGAAATAGCCAACGGCGCCGACATTAAAGTGGATAAATCAGGCGAGTTTTGCCCATTCGCAAACGACCTAAGCCGCTTTTATGGCGCTAATGCAGGTAAAATAAAAGTAAAAATAACGCGGTTGGAATAAGGGGAAACCGAGGCTTTTAAATTGTAGGTGCGATTTTACATCGCGCTTTGCCCTCTAGTAACTAGATCATTACCCCAATCAACTCTACAAAGCTCACCTAAACACCTATTCGCCTCACATGGTGAGGCGAATAGCAGAGTTAATTGCCTCATTACTTTTAAGCGCTACATAGAACAATAATTCACTTTTCTGTGGTAAAAAATGTATTTATAAGCGAGGTATAAAACCTCACCTACATTAATGTAAACATCACTCTTAACAAAAGCGTAGGTGTGATTTTATCTCGCACTTTTAATTTTAATTTACAAATATCGCGTTGATGCTGACAACCAAAATATGAATTTATCACTCAAAATACGTGTATTTATTTTCTAATATTTAAATAAATGCATATTTGGTAGTTGTATTATTTGCTCACTCAGCTTATTTGCAGCTTTATTAATTATTTTTATGCACAAATCAATGTGTGCTAATTCAGCAGTAGACAAGTTATTTTTAACAGCAGAAACTTTAGCAGTATCAATTGCGGCTAATACAGAGTCAACGGTTTGACTCATAAGTAGTTGCATCCGTGGTAGTGAAATAGCAAATTCATCAGCAAAATCAGCTAACATATAAGCTGTAATCTCATTAGTAAAATTGCCTGCACTTTGCGAATTATGCTCACCCACTGACATAGCATAACACCTTGATATTTTGGGCTGTAGATAGCCCATATAACGGTCAATGCTTCCCTGCTCAATAATAGCCTCTATATTTACCAAGTCGTAAAACGGCGTAAGCTCTAAACCATTTTTACCAACAAAAAAACTAATGTTTTTGCCATGAGCATCGTAATTACGTACTAAAATATTAAATGTCATCCAACGAATAAGCTGAGCCTCATACGCTTGTACATTCGTTGTTTTAACATTAAAGAGTTTTGCAAAAGAAACGCCATCTCGAATATAAATACCATCCCCATCATCACCATGCTGACGCTCATATTTATAAGAAGGAGGTAAATTAGTGGCTTGGCAACCATCAATAATATGACGACGTAATACACGGCTTTGATCTTGTGTAACGCGCCTATCAAAGCGATCTATTACAAATACTCTTATATCTGCGTAAGTGCGCAACTCAACATGGGGAACATTGAGCCCCGACTCTTTTGCCAAAAGCATGGTAAAAAGTTCATTTACTGCAATGAAAGGCGCGGTACCTGTTTCAAATTTAAAAATTTTATTAGAACATAGCTCCCCTTCACCAAATCCTAATTTACTATCGATTTCGAGTAGGTTTAGTTTGTCTTGAACGCCAGCAACAGAGAGCCGAGTTCGGCCATCCCAATGAGTAATTGGTTCTCCAACTTGTACAAAGCGTTTAAGTTTTTGGCTTAGCTCGTCACTAGGGTCTGCTGTTCTTTCAAGGTTAAATTTGCAGCAGCCTGTTTGGTATTTAGGCAAGGCAGAGCCTATGCAGTGTGGTTATTCCCCATAAATGGGCGATAACGTAGCATTAATGCCAAACAGGCGCTGCCCAAAGGGTTCTTCCTAGGAGCTATTTACTCTTTGTTGCTCGGTTTTTACTTAGCCCACTAGGTTGCAAAGCTCGCGTCGCGATTAAATAGCTCCTAGTTTGGACAAATTTTAATCCGCAAAGATCAACAGACCCTAGTTACTTCACGAAAAGATGTTTGCTTTAAAGTACTGTTACTTGCTCTAAACGACAAAGCGCCTGACGTTTCCTCGCCAATTACTTTAATCAAACCAAACGTATTATTTTTAGAGATAGTAGTACTACTTATAATCTCATCAAGACCTTTGCCCTCGGGTAATAAGTTTTGTAAATAATTACGCACATCACGTGAGTCAAAATCACCATTGAGCGGTAAGTGTGGTGAAATAGCAAAACCCTTATTAATCCACTCAGGCTCATAGGTAAATGCAATTTCATTTTCAGAGCCTATATCAAGGGCTATCGCACCTATCTTCTGCGTATGCCCAATAAATACATCTAAGCTATTTTTTTTAATACCACTGCTCATCGCTCACCTCATCCTTGTTATTGTGGTGCGACTCGTCATCACTGACAAGGCTAAACGACAACCCCAAGTATTCCATCACTTTGAGTACATTAAAAAACTGCACATTCACATCACCTTTTTCTATTTTTATCAGCGTAGGCTTTGAAATATTAAGTGCTTGCGATACATCAACCAGCGTAAGCTTCATGCCTGTTCGCTTTGAAGTAATCGCTTTAGCGAGTCGCACCGACGAAAACGGCTTTGATAGATCAGGCATTTCAGTGCGCTTAACAACTCTTCCAAGTGTTTTTTTTGCTGGTAATTCACTCATTAAAGGTCAACTATAGTTTACTTATACAATTTATTTTAGGGTAGCCCACCCAAAAGTCAAATATAACTTACTTTTAAGTTTGAACGTATATTTACCTCCTATAAGTAAACTTTACTTTATTTATAGAGAGTAAAATAAAACCACAACCCCATAAGTAAAACATAAGTTACTTATGGGAAGTTAATGACATTTTGAGCTTAATAGCCAAGCTCAACACCTGTAGGCGCGAAGCTTGCTCGCGCGAAAAGCGAAGCTTTTAAATTGCCTTACTATCGTTTAAGGCTCGCTGCACCACTTGATAGCAAATAGCACGCTGCTGCTCTTGATTTAAGCTAACTTGTCGCATTGAAAGGATCGTTTTAACTATTTGTTTATGAGAAACGATTGGAAAGATTGGTCTCTGCTTTAGTTCCACAAACCAACCAGGAAAGCATAAAACAGGTAAAACCGGAGTATTAAAACCGGTTGATTCATAAAGCCATTTATTCACCCAATTAGCTTGATTTTGAGCTTGCTCTAATGGCTTGCTTTCAAACCAAGAAGGAAATGCTAAATGATTATTTTCAAATTTAACTTTGTAATTTGTATCGTCTTTTATTCGTTTATGTCTGCCTTTGGTTTCAATAGCAAATATCCCATTTGGCCCAACAACCAAATGATCAATATTAAAACCATCTGCTTGTATATCATGAAATACCTGGTAACCGTGTGACTGTAATTCTATAAGTTCTGAAGCAACTGCCAATTCTGCATCACGTCCTAGTTTTAGCTTTATTAAGTCGTTAGATTTAACCCAAAGCTTTCGTGCCACATACGTTAGTCCCAATGCGATCATGATAATTAAAAAGTAATTGAGCTTGCCGCTGGCAAACATTTCAGCAATTCCTTTCAAAGCAAAAGGCATGGTGACTATCAAAGCAGACAAAAAGACTAAGCCTATTACACCTAAAACTTTATCATTAACTTGTTCATTAAGTGTCTGCGCTGCGACACGTTTAAGCTTTTTACGATCTACAGGTAGTTTTGCATTTTTCTGATGAAGCCATATTTTGATAAACAAAACACCTAATAGTGAATAAACACTACCAATAACAAATAAAAGGCTTAAACCTTGGTTTAATAAATCATCCATGATGAATTCCTATAATCACAATGTTTACTTTATACATTAAAAACAGGTACATGTCGCATTATTCAAACTCACGCTACAAAGCCCACCCAAACACCTGTAGGCGCCCAGCTTGCTCGCGCGAAAAGCGAAGCTTTTAAACTTTTACCTTATTTAAAATATATGCGCTTTTAAAGGCTTTTTTAACCTCTGAGAATATTCACGATTAAGATTAGGAAATTGCTTATACATCATCGTTTTTAATTGCTTTTCAGATAGCTTATTACAGAGGGATTCTTGCTCAGCAAGCATTATATTCTTAAGTAACGATCGCCCTGCTTGCGTATCCATTAAAAAGTAAATTGCAGCCCAACTGCTTGCATACAACTTACTGGTATCACCTTTTTTCCATGAGTCATCCAAACCCACTAACGAATCAATCGAAAATACACTTTTAGTAATATTGTTATTTTTCGTCCATGAACTATTCGACTCAACAATAGCTGTTTGCATATTACTTTTAGTAAGCTCAAAGTATTCTGCAAATCCCTCATTAAACCATCTAGGGGTGTAGCCTAAGACCGCTTTATTAATGGCGTGCACTGCTTCATGTACCGCAGTTCGCATTGCACTGTGTGCATTATCATAATGAATAAAAGCAGAATTACTCGCGTGAAAATACATACCCGCAGTGTTTGTATAGTCACCACCGCGTTGCTTAATTGCGGCCTCATAAGCACCGCGCGTAGGCAATACCGTTAAATTAAGCTTTACCTTTTTAAGTGCATGCACGCCAATAATCTGCCCGTATACTTTAAATACAGTATTAAGTTTTATGCGTAACTCTTGGTTAAATGACGAAGGTAAATTAGGCGTATTTAAAGTGAGGTCAAAGTAATCTAACGGTTCAATAAAACCTGTATCGTAAGTTGCTACTGCAAAATCCGGTTTTTTATCACTAAAATGCGGCACACCGTCACTGTCTGTCCACGTAAATATATCGCCATTGCGTTTATATTTAACCTTCCCCAACGACACATCCACGCAGCGAGTATTGTTAGCTTGCGATAAGTGATTATCGGCAGATACTGATACATTTTGTAAAGTTGCCGCGCTTACATTTTTGAGCTGTTTAGTTGCTAACGGTTCAGTAGTTACCTGCGACGATAAACTATTATAAATTCGTTTAACCTCGCCTATAGGATCATGATAATTAAATACCCGCCCAGTAAAATGATTAGCAATGAGCGCCGATGCAATTAGCAGCACAAAAAATACAAACACCACGCGCAATTTTGTTTTAAACATCTTTATTGGCGCCCTTGCCACTGTGCTTCAAACAACTCTTTTTGCTTACCCCGATACTCGCTACACCATACAAAGTCGGCCGACTCCATCCCTTTTTTGCGGCAACGTTTAGGCAACTTATAAAACTTCGACCAAGCATCAAGCTTAGCGGCATCTTTATAGCTATCGCTGTGCAAAGACATGTTTAACACTTTTTGATTGAGTAACCAATTGCTATTAGGCGTACGAGTTGCGGTAGAAGAAGTAGCCTGATAAGCACTACCACTATTTTTAGGCTTACTGCAGTGATTGGCAAGTAAGGTAAATAGCGTTTTATCGCGCGCAGTTAAACGCTCACCTTCTTTATTACTGTAGCCACTTCTAAATTGAGAGCGAATAGCTTCGCGCTGCTTTTTAATGCTATCGCATTGGGCTTGCGTGTAAGCCTCACCAGCATATGAGTACGCTGAAATAAAACTAAACAAAACTAAAATCCATTTAATCATTAACTATTTCCAAAACTAAAATATCAAGGAGCAAATTTTCAAAGTAATAGCCCCTTTTAAATCCCTTTAATTACATATTTCAATCTTATGTACGCTTGGGCATTTGAGCCCTTGGGAAACTACTCCATTGCTTTTAATTGGGTAAAAAGAAACTTTACTTGTCTCTTTGTATTCTTCAATATTACCTAATAGCTCATCAACTCTAAAATGAAAATCACCGTGTTCTGACGTTATAAAACCAAATTTCTTACCCTTATCTAGTTTACGAATAACTCCAACCATACACTCTGTACTATCCAGGGTAGACTGTTTAATCATCGAAATGAAGCAACGATCGTGGCCTTCTTCTATTATTTCAAACAGGCCGCACTTATTTTTAATGAGAACTTTTAGACTGTTTACACCGTAATTTCTGTAATCAAAAGATGAATCCAACATTTTTAGTGTACTTCCTAAATCACCTAAGTAAACAGGTTCATTACTTTGCGCACAGCGTATGTATGCATTTACAAGCAATGAATTTACATCTTTATAAACCTTTGATATGGCAGGTTCTGTTAAGTTTTTAGTAAAAACAAAGTTATGGCATGCCTTAATAAAACGCTCTGGGGTATTTTCATTCCCTACTGCCATAACATGCAGCCCCTTTTCTCTTATACGTTGCGCTAAGCTATAAAATCCACCATCGCTAGATACTATACATACCCCATTTATCCGTTGATTATTATTAATTAATTCAATAGCATCCATAACGAGTGCGTGATCAGCTGAATCTTTCCCATACTGAAACTGCTGTTTTGGACTAGAAGCGGTTTTATGTAAAATTTGTTGCCAGTTACAATGACGTACAGACGTCCAATCAGCGTAAACCCATTTGATTGCCACTGTGCCATACTTTTCAACCTCTTCAAGTAAAGACCCGTAGTCAGTATAAGATGCGTTCTCACCATCAACTAAAACTGCAAAAGTTAAATTCATTTTTATCCCTTAAATACATGTAAAGAGCTGCTATCAAGCAGCTCTTTATTAATTACTTGCAAGCTCCTGGTACACGACATGCCCATGAGGTAGGAGCATGGCAAGCATGATCTTCACAACGAGCCATTTGTGCTGATTCATCTGAATACAACTCAGCAGTAGGAAATGGACCAAAGTGCTTCTCATATACCGCTACCGTTTCATCAAATGAGTTTTGTAGTTTAGATTGGTCTTTGTCTCCATAAATTCCAAAATAAGGATAATGATGCAAGTAAAACCCAAATAAAGCATCGCAATCATTACTATAACTTTGCGTATCTAAAATATGCTCATGCCAAAACTTATCAACTAACTTACTCGGAACGAGCGACAGCTTTGGATACCACTTTTTAAGTGATAAAAACTTACGATATTCAAGTTCAGCAAAGTCACACAGCTCTGAACTCCATGTTGCTTCAGCTGATTGCGTTAACTTCCATTTTAATTTTTCAAAATTCAATGCAGAAACGTGAGAATTTAACTGTTCGCGAAAATTGTCACTTACCTGAAAATTAAATAACTGCTCAACTTCAACTAGTTGTTCCATTATTTTTTTCCTTCATTTTTATTTAATTGCTTACCGCGATTACCTTGTACTTTAGCGTACTGCTGATTAACGCCATCAGTCCCTTTATTTGGATTTTGTTGATTCGCTTGATTATTAGCTGGGCTTATTTTTTTAGTCATATTTACTGCCTTAATTAAGTTTAAGTGAACAATATTATTCACCTTCGCTTTAAATAAGATTCAAGGTTTTTGCGAGCAAGAAGCGCTTTAGGGTGAAAATTTCCATTTATGGATATAAAAATTAAGCGGTAATTGCCTAATTTAAAACGAATCAGGTTAGGAGCGATAGTGAGCTTGCGGCCGCCAATATCTCTATAGTTGCGACCTTGTAAAAGATGGTTATATATTTTTTTAGCTTCTGACATATAGCGGTCAGATTTGCATTTTGGGAAGGTTTTAAATAAACAGTTCATTGATTCCATTATTGTTCTCCAGTTGGTTAACTAAGATCAATAATGACGTTGTGCGGAGCACTGCAAAATCTAATTTAAAATATTTTGTAAATACTCCCATGCTTCATTATTTTCATTTATTTGAGAGTCAATATTAGCGCTTAACTCCTTAAACAGTGGGAGTTTGAGTAGTCGTTTATCAGCAACTTTTTGAAGTATATTTTGCGCTTCAATATATTCTTTGGATTTAAATTTTTTGTCCGATTTAGTATAAGTTTCAATAACACTTTGCCAATTAATACCTCTATCATAAAGTAAGCTCAAAGGAGACAAATCTACATCGTCCGCTTTTAAACGCTGAAAAGGCGAAGGTAACTGATTAGTAAAGAGATCGAAATTCTTATCAAGTAACTTACTTTTTATATTATCAAAAGATGATTGTGACACACCAAAAAACAACATTTCTGTGCTTAGCTCTTTTTTAGCAAACTCATCTAATAGTTTAAACTCACGTTTATCGGTAAATGATTTAGCGATGTAGTAATCTTGAAAAACCTTTTTTGTACCCGCTGTTCCTATTAATGAATATAGGCACAGTGCGTTATATACAGTAGCTCTTCTTCCTCTAATAACTCTATGCTCCACTCGCTTGCTAAATTGAACCTCTTTGGTTGAAATGACAGCCTTTCGATATTCAAGTGTTGAGCTATTCGAAACATGCGTATCTTCAGATTTTTTATGCCCTTTTGTAAAAATATTATTTAGCGCGTCATGTAGTTCTTTTGGTAACGTATCTGAGTAACTTTGCTTAATATATAAATTAGCAATTTGGGTGATAGATTCAACTTCAGTATCAACAGGCTCTATCATCTTAATAAACTCTCCGACACAAAATATCTCTAAGCTCAGAGCGTTCGTAGTATTCGTCATCAGCACTAGATATGAGTTTACTTACCCCTTCCATACCTTTTTTGCAACTATAGTATCGCTTAGGTCTTCGGTAACTATCTGTAGCAGTTACAACCTCTCTGTCGTAGCGGTTATAAACTGCATTAATAGCTCCTAAGCAAACCCCCATTTTAATTGCTTCAAGCTTTGATAAGCTAAATATACCTAACAAGCTATTTTTATCTTCCACAACTTCTGAGCATGCATCTGCAATATTATAAACTTTTTTTGCTTTAACTAATGCTTCACCAGCGCACTCCCCAAGCTCGATAAATTGTTTTTTATTAAACAATACGAAACTCTTTTCTTCTACTTTTGAATACTCGTCACAACCATAAGGTAACTCACTTTTAGCAAAGCTAGGCAGTGAAAATAAAAGTAGTATGAAAGTAAAAATAATAGAAAATCTCATTGCTTAAGCCCCTTTCTGCAAAATCTAAAGGCATACCAAATGATCCCTGCAGATATAAAAGTATCAATAATTAAAAATATTTCGTAATTTGCACTCTCCTCAAATATTTCGAATGCACTAAATAAATCCATCCCTTGAGCAGCCCCAACAAAAGCAATACAAAGTATTGAAAAAAGAAAATAATAAATATTTAAAAGAACAGCATGAAATAGCGAATTAGATGCCATAGCAAACCAATAGCGCTTAATAGGGTAAGCCTTTATATTGACCTTCAAAGAATTTAAATTAAATAAAATTAAGCCAATTAATAGCACTCTCGAAAAACGTTCTAATGGAGTTATATTGCTGTAACTGCCGATCCCATTAATAAGCTCTTTATCGTGGGGTAAGTAAAGATAAAAAATGAAAAGAAATGCACATACTAAAAAAGTAGCTATATGCAACATGCAGCTAAAAATACCTATTGGTTGATCCCTAAAAGTATACAAACCTCTGGGATTTGCTAGCTTCCAACTTTTACGTTTTTTATTTAAAAATGACGATTCATCTTTAGTGAGTGAAACAAACTGGTATTTTTTTTCATCTGTATACGAAGAGTTATTTGCTGGCTCTTGAGCTGAAGAAGGGTTAGCAGTATATTTTTTATCTGTAGTAGCGGATTGCATCTACTGTCCTTGTAAATAATTTTCACTAATTATGCCAATATACTTCCGAAACACAATCACTTATAAGTGATTTAAATAATATTCTAAAATTTTACTATTTTGCGGTAGCTATGATTTTATATCACGTGTTAGTTTTTAATTTTAAGTAACTAGAATGTCCTAGGAACTCTACTGCGCTCAGCTTGCTCGCGCGAAAAGCGTAGCTTTTAAAATAATTTACTTATATCGCGTTGGCGATGGCAACCAAAGAGAAGTAGCCGCCGGCTTCTCTTTGGAATCTCTCGGCGCCCCTCAATTTCACTTATCTTTAAACAAATAATTAATATGAACGTAAACGCGATGAAAGCACATCCATGTGCAAGCATCGCTTTACTCGCATCCATGCGAGGTAATTACTCATTAATTATGTGTTTGCAGGTGAAGTTGAAGGGGAGAATTGTCTTAGCTACAGTGCTAACAATTAACTAAATCAACATCACAACTTTAACTGTTCCAACTTTTCAACTATTTCAGCAATAGGTAATGACTCTGTCATATGACCCCATGAAACTCTTATTGCACCGGAAATACGTTTTTCATCCAATTGCATTGCAGTTAAAACATGTGAAGGTGTATAACTTGATGATGTACACGCAGAGCCGTTAGATACAGCTGCGATCCCTTTTAACATAACCATTGCCGCCTCAGAATTAATACCTGGAACGGAAAAGTTAAGCACAAAGGGTGATGTATTCTCGCCGTTGTATTGCGCATCAAGAGTATTTAAAGCTGCGATCAATTCATCTTTTAATTTTTGTGCATGTTTTTGCCATGCTAAAGCATTTTTTTGTGCTGTTTCACAAGCTAAACCAAAACCTGCAATTAGTGGTACCGCTAAGGTGCCTGGTCGTAGTCCTTTTTCTTGCCCACCGCCAAACATGATTGGTTTTAATGGCGGTTTTAAAAAGCCACGCTTTCGCATGATTAAGGCACCAACCCCTTTTGGGGCATAAACTTTATGTCCGCTTGCGCTAATTAAATCAATGCGTTTATTTTTTAAATCGTCGCTCAACTTTCCAAAACTTTGAGCTGCATCGATATGTAAAAATGCTGAATGTAACTCAAGTACATCGCAAATATCAGTAATAGGCTGTATAGAGCCTGTTTCGTTATTCACATGCATGATCGAAACAAGTAGCGTATCTTCTCGCAATAACTGTTTGAGTTTATCGGAGTCAACAACACCACTCTCATCAACTTCTAAAAAGCTAACTTCAAAGCCATTTTTAACTAAATACTCAATAGGCTCCAATACAGCTTTATGTTCAATTCGAGTGGTAATTATATGCTTTTTAGATTCTTGCTCACCGAATTCACGTAACCCAAGAATCGCAATGTTATTACTCTCTGTTGCGCCACTAGTAAAAATAACTTCCGATTTATCAGCATCCACAACTTCAGCTACTTGTTTACGTGCTTTTTCTACAGATTTTTTAGCATTAGCACCAAACTCATGAGTACGACTACCCGCATTTCCGTATTCATCTAAAAACATTTTTCTAACTAAATCAGCAACCTCATTAAGCACCGGTGCCGTGGCATTCATATCTAAATAAGTTGTCATTATATCCTCAAAATAAACTCTTACACTAAGCAAGACAGGCCTGACATTTTCATGTAAAATCTCCGCCCTAAAGTTCGTACGAACAAAGCAATAAATTCACGAACAAATTTAACTATAACTTATTTGTAAAATACTATGAACCAAATCGTGTCAGGAACTTCATTCCCAGCTATTAAAGGAATGCAAGCAAAAACAGAATATTACATTGTAATGTGCCCACTAAAAAGACTTAGTAAAATATTTACTTTAGATGAAGGTCAATTACCTGTAAATCAGCGTGCTCAACGAATAATAAACGAAGAGCGCATTCCTGATATCGCAAATTATATTTTAGATAGTAGAGATAATTATGTTTTTTCAGCACTTACCGCATGTATCGACGGTTTAAGTGAATTTGTAGGTATTGGCGAATCAAAGCATGAGCAAAAAATTGGTACTTTAGTTATCGATGAAGATGCCGAAATTTATATTACCGATGGTCAACACCGTAATGCTGCAATTTTAGAAGCCTTGAAAGCAGACCCAACTCTTGCCGACGAAACTATTTCAGTCGTGTTTTTTACAAATAAATCACTAGAAGAACGGCAACGTATTTTTAAAGATCTAAATCTATACCCAGTAAAAACTGACAGCTCTTTGAGTATTACCTACGACGATAAGCCAGATGCAATTCTTTCTAAAACTATAATATTTAGAAGTGAGCAATTCACAAAGCTTGTACACATGGAAAAAAGTAATTTAGGTCCACGTTCTAGAAAATTAATAAGCCATAGCGCTGTAAACAAAGCTAGCAAGTACTTACTAGGTACAATAACAAAAAACAATTATGAGTCTTTAATTCCAATAGCTTTTGAGTTTTGGCACGAAGTGCTAAAAAACATGCCTGCTTGGCAATTAATTTGCGACGATAAAGCGTCTGGTGGTGAATTACGTGACGAATCAATTCACGCACACGCAGTAACATTTCATGCCCTGGGTTTGTTAGGGTTTTACCTACTCAACAATGAGCCAAAATGGCAAAGTAAATTAAAAGGGCTCCAAAAAATAAATTGGAGCCGTAACAGCATAAATTGGTCTGGTCGCTGCGTCATAAATAATTCCATGACAAATAATCGAAAAGCAGCTGAGCTAACCTGTATACAGATCAAATCGCATTTAAACATTCCACTTACCGATAAAGAACAATTGGTAGAAAAAACATTTAAAGAGGCACGAAATGGCTACTGATAGCGTAGTACAGTTTCATTCTGCATTTAACCAAGATGGATTAAAAAACACTATAGAGCAAAGCATTAAACATATAAAAATGCTTTATCAAAGTGACTCAATTCCATGGGTAATTGGCTACAGTGGCGGCAAAGATTCAACTGCTATATTGCAGTTGATTTGGTATGCCCTACAAGAGCTAGCTCAAGAAGGTAAATGCGAAAAAAAAGTACATGTAATAAGCACCGATACTCTAGTAGAAAATCCAATAGTTGCTATGTGGGTAGGAAAGTCGCTAGAGCGAATGAAAGAACAAGCCGATGAACAAGGCTTGCCTATAGTGCCTCATCGCCTTACCCCTGCAGTAAAAGACCGTTTTTGGGTTAACTTAATCGGTAAGGGTTACCCTGCTCCTCGTTATAAATTTAGATGGTGTACAGACCGCCTAAAAATATCGCCATCAAATACATTTATTCAAAACATGGCTGATAAAAATGGCGAAGCCATTTTAGTACTTGGTACGCGTAAAGCCGAAAGTACAGCACGTGCTGCAAGTATGGAGCGCTTTGAAAGCTCGACCACCAATACACGAAAAGCGCTTGGTTTGACCGAAAACGGTTCACTTGAGCGAGTTTGGGTTTACACACCGATTGCTAGCTGGAGTAACGATGATGTGTGGGTGTACTTAAATAGTGTAGACAACCCGTGGAATTTCCCGAATCATGATTTAATGGGAATGTATCAGGGCGCAACTGAAGGCGGTGAATGCCCACTTGTAGTAGATAAATCGACGCAAAGCTGTGGTGATAGCCGTTTTGGTTGCTACGTTTGTACAATGGTATCTGAAGATAAATCAATGAATGCCATGATTGCCAACGACGATGAAAAAGAGTGGATGTATCCACTTGTAGCGCTTCGTAACGAAATTGAAGTTAACGACTCTAACCGTGCTAAAAAAATTGAAAAACTAACCCGAGATAAAGCTAATCGCGATTTCAGACGTATGAATGGCAATTTAACTGTGCATATATCTAAACATGGCGCCGATTTAGTACCAGGTCCTTACATACAAAAATTTAGAGAACACTTACTTGGCAAAGTTTTAGAAGCACAGCTAGCAGTGCAACAACTTGGGCCTGATGAAGTAAAAAACTTGGAGCTTTTACCATTAGAAGATCTTGAAGAAATACGCCGAATTTGGCTTGAAGAAAAGCACGAAGCTGAAGATAGCGTGCCTAAAATCTACCAAAATGTATTCAAAAAGCCTTACCCTGGCAAGCAACGCGCACACCATCCTATTCTTAATTTAGACGTACTTAGTAAATTAAAAGCACATTGCCAAGAGCAAGGCGACGAAGACGGTTTGCTATACCAACAAATGCGCTCAGTAATGAGTATTGCTAATAAGCATAAAAACCAATTGCGCAGAGCCAAACTCTCTGACGAACTTGCACAAAGCCTAGATAAAGGGGCATTTAATAACTTATTTGAAGCAAAGCAATTTGCACTAGAACGTGAGCGCCATCGCTTACAAATACAACTAAACAATTCTCCAAATTTAACTGAAGATGATAAAGCTGCAATTCAAGAAAAAATCATCATGGTAACTAAGTCGATAAAAGAACAAGGCTACAGCTCACTGCTTATCGATTTTGAAGAGGTACACGATGATAATTAAACAACTTACCCTTGAGAACTTTGGTATTTATCAAGGGCGACACGAAGTCGATTTAACCACAGCAAAAGATAAACCTATTATTTTATTTGGTGGTTTAAACGGCGGTGGTAAAACAACTTTTTTAGATGCATTGCAACTCGTGCTTTATGGTAAACATGCAAAGTGTTCTAACCGTGGGCATCAGTCTTATAGTAGCTTTTTAAGCAGCACCAAGAATCGCTATGTTGGCGATCACGATACTGTTGAAATTTCACTTACTTTTACGCACACAACCGATACCACAACCAAAGAGTTTGTTGTTGTACGTAATTGGAAAACCAACACAAAAGACGTAAAAGACAAAGTAACGGTTTACTGTAATAAAGAAGAAGACAGCCACTTAAGCCAATACTGGGATGAGTTTGTAAATGAATTTATTCCACTTAGCCTGTCTGACTTATTCTTTTTTGATGGCGAGAAAATCGAAAACCTAGCACATCCAGACAGAAGCGCCGATTTAATAAAAACAGGTATTGAAAACTTACTTGGGCTAGACCTTCTTTCGCAACTGCATATCGATTTAAATAACGTTGAGCGTAAGCGTAAAAGCGATAATTTAGAAAGCAGCGTAATTGCAAAAGTTGAAGCGCTAGAGGCTGAAATTGGCGACCAATCAACACTTGTTTCAAATCTTAAAACAGAAATAGCAGGCATCGAAAAACGCGCTAGCGATACTAATTTAAGTATTAATAAGGCACGGCAAAAAGTTCGCTCTGCAGGTGCTCACTTAATTGAAGAGCGCGACTCTATCAAATTTGAACTCGGCGCTATTGAAGAAAAACTCAAAACCAATTTAGCAGAGCGCGTAAAATTGGATGCAGGGTGCGGTCCGCTTGGTTTAATACCTAATTTAATTGCAAGCACAAAAGAACAAATTAAAAAAGAAGAGCAAGCAGTACAAGCCAATGTTATTCAAAGTGCAATTACTGAGTACGAAACCACGATTACCCAAATGCTAATTAACGAAAATGTGCCACAAAGCGCACTTAAAGCGCTTAATAATAAAATGGCTACCTTGGCTCATGAGCGTGAAGAGCTCGCAAATACAGAATGCTACATTGGCAGTAATGGGGCCATTTTTAATGGACTCGATGAAAAAATTGCGCAAGATAAGTTGGAGCGTTCAAACTTACTAAAATCGCGCGAAGAACTCCTAGAACAACAAGCATTGTTTGATAAAAAGTTAGAATCGATCCCAGATTACGAAACTGTGCAACATTTATTGAGTGAACTTGCAGGGCTTGAAGCAGAGCTTAAAAACGATTTTGTTTTAATAAAACAAAAACAGCAGTTGTTACAGCAAGCGCAAGCTCGCGACGAAGTATTAAACACTCGTTACGCAAATCTGCTAACCCAGCAAAGCAAAGATACGTTCGAGCAAAAGCGCTCAATTCAAGTAGCTGAACATATTGGCAAACTTAAAAATACCATGAAGTCATTTGCGGATGAGTTAATACGTGAAAATGTAACAGGGCTTGAAGAGCACATTGCCGCTAAGTTTTTTGATCTTTCACGTAAAAACAACTTAATTACCGGCGTTAAAATTTGCCCAGATTCATTCAAACTTACGTTGCTTGATACTAATAAAAATCCTATGTCGCCAAGCCGATTATCAGCAGGTGAGAGGCAGTTACTCGCCATCGCAATTTTATGGGGATTAGCTGAAGCATCAGGCAAAGAAATCCCCACTGTTATCGATACACCACTTGGACGTTTAGATGGTAAACACCGTACTAAGCTTATAAATAACTACTTCCCTAAAGCGTCAAGCCAAGTAATTTTACTATCGACCGATGAAGAGATTACAGGTCAATATTACACGCAATTAAAACCTGCTATTTGCCGTGAATACCACATTAGTTACAACGAGCAAGAACAAACCTCAACCTTTACTGAGGGGTACTTTTAATGAATACCACACTTCATACTATTGACTCTATTAAGCTCTCTGAAAAGCAAAAGCAGCAACTTGTTCGCCTAAAAAGTAAAACAGGTATCGAAAACTGGAACGTACTGTGCCGCTGGGCGCTGTGCATGTCACTCGCGGAGGATTCAATACCTCCTGTTGAGGCGATCCCCTCAGACAGTAATGTAGAAATGAGCTGGAAAGTGTTTGCAGGTGAATATGCCGATGTATATTTAGCAGTGCTGCGTGAAGCCTATCAAAAACAAAGTGCACACTTAGAAGGTGTGCACTTTGGCGATTTTGTTAAGTTGCATTTAAATCGTGGGATTAGTTTTTTTAACCATTTTCAATAATCCGGTCTTGCAATACCCTTTCATCAATTGGGTATTGCATACCTTTCAAATCCAAATATGCTTTTCTAGTCTTCTTTATATCATTTTTACTTTTTGGCGCTAAGTGCATTTTTAGAGAGCTCTCTAATAATCCCACATACTCTCTATTTGTCAGCATCTTTCTACGATCTTCTGTGAATAAGACGACTGATGTCCAAGGTGCAGAATCAAGCTGCCAAGGTAGTTTTCTTAACCTTTCAAGTGCTAATTCCCAAGTTATCAAATCGCATTTAATTAGCTCTGAGATTACTTTTGGTATAGTCTTTTGTATGATCCCCTTTAAAAAAGGGTGCTCATATTCAGCCCCTGCTTTATTTTTCCTTAATGGCCTTAAATCTCCATTCATTGCTATAGTTCTGATATCACCACAAGCATCAAATAATTCATCGATCCGTTTATTAATAATTTTGAAGCTACTTTCTAGGTCTTCATCAGATGGTCGTATCTTTATGTTATGGTTTTCTAAAGCTGTATCAAAACTTAGAAACTTAACAAGTTCATATAATTGTTTAATTGATGTAACTGCGGTTTTATTTGAATCAGAAACACTTGTCGCAATTGAAAGAGAACCATCACTAATTTGCTTTTTATAAATAGAAACTCTATCTTTTATTTTAAAAAAAGAATTCTCATTTATTAATCTTCTATTCAATATGGCGAATCCATCATCTTCATCTAATGCTATGTTTTCAGTAGATGAAGTCGATTTCGCATTTTTATTTATATTAGTAAACAACCTTCTTGTACGCTCCTGCCCCTCGCTAGTATCGTAGTGACTTACCATAATTACACTAATTTCATCTTTCCCCAACTCAGGTTTTTGCTTTATTGCGTCTTTAATGGCTTTTAATCTATGTTGTCCATCCAATGCAAAATATTGTTGAGAACCATCAAAAGTTAATACTCCAAAACCACTATCTAATCCCCGAACCAATTCATCATGTTCATCCATTTGCACAGGAACATAATGCGGATCCCCACCATAGGCCGCGACAATTAGAGAGCCTAAAAACCTATGCTCTGATTTTTTCAAATACTCCACAATCTCCTGTGTACGTTCACCTAAACCTCGCTGCAATAAATCTCCTAAATCCGGGTTGGAATTTAATTCATATGCAAATGAAAACTCTTTTGCAACCTGCGCGTATTTCATTACACAAATATAATAATTCCAATCACCGACTTTTGCTTTTAATGCTGGTATTAGTGTTTTATTAGCCATAGTTCCCTCAGAATGCTGGTATTGATTTAGTTTTTTGCGTTGCTGCTTTAACGACTCTTTGCATCGCAATGTTATATGGGGGGTTGAAAAGTTTAATCATATTTTCTTTATATGTTTTGCGAATTTGGCTAGAGCCTGAAATTGGTAAAAACCATAACTCAAGATTTTCCAAAGTCTCTATTTTCACATTTTTCAAATCAGTTTTGAGCAAGTTCTCATCTTGAATAGGTAAGACGGAATTCTTTTCCTTAATTTTTTTAATATCTTCAGTGGTATTTATAAAAAGTACTTTCCTAAAGTCTATGACTTCTTTACCCACTTTCAACTTAAAATTAGAGTTCAGAATAGTTAAATAAACCCCTCTTTTTTCAATAGCTTCATCACCATTGTTAATATTAAGCCATCCATCTTTAATTTTATCTAAATCTTCTAACACTTCATCACAATACTTTTTATTTGCAAAGTAGTTCGGTATTAGAGAAATATTAATGCATGTGTCAGTCATAATTAATTTTTCTTTTTCAGGTAAATATCACATTGGTTTACTAGGTTATCAGCCACTTTATAAGTATGTACCCCTCTCAAAGTATTTCCTCCTTCTTCAACAACTAAAAGAAGAGTACCAAAAGTAGATTTTGCTGAATTGTTTGGTAATAAGGTAATAATTAAAGTTCCGTCTTGGATAATACCTTCAACTTTATATTGCCCATGCCGGTGATTATTTTCACTCTTGAAGTCTTGTGAAAAGTTCCCCTCTATTTTATTAGCGACTTGTTTGGTTATATTCAAAATATAAGTGCAAGTTGAATTAGCATTATCTTGTTCATCAACAACATCATTATTTTCATCCGCATAGATGACTGTCGACCAGTCACCTTCAACTTTAAGTCCAGTGTAAACTTGCTTCCTGAACCATGGCTCAAATTTTGTTTTGAATAGGTGAAAAAAAAGCCAAAGGATAAAACTAGTGAAAATACCACTAATTACACCAAAAAAAATATTAATTAACTGCTCTTTCATATTAAAAGCTCACTCTTGCACACTGTATTCTAACCAACTTACCTTCTGACTTGAGGTAAGCATCCCCTTTCCCATTGAGTACTTCTGCGCCTTGCTCATCCAGTATTACACGGCTTTCGGTACCATTTTTAACTCGCAGTGCGAGCTGTGCGGGTAGGTTTGAGCGTAAATTTGTGCTGATTACATCGCCACTTGGTTTTTGCGTGGCAATAATTAAATGGATACCGGCAGCACGGGCTTTTTGTGCTAAGCGCTTAAGTTCAGCTTCAATATCCTTTTTCATGTCTTTATCTGATGTTAAATCGGCGTATTCATCAAGCACCAATACCCACCAAGGTATACGCTCTTCTGGGGTTACTTTGGCATTGTAGTCTGGCAGTGAACGTACACCCTGCGCTTTAAATTGCGCATAGCGCGATTGCATTTCAGCCACAGCCTGGGTTAACAGTACTAGTGCATCTTCATCATCAAACCCAATGCGCCCTATTAAGTGCGGATAGCGCTCAAAATCGTTAAGCTCGGTGCCTTTAGGGTCAATTAACATCAGCTTTAATTCACTTGGCGTGTAATGCTCTACCATGCCATACAAAATAGTGTTTAGCGCTTCTGACTTACCACTACCGGTCGTCCCCCCAATAAGTAAATGCGGGCAATTTGAGGATGAAAAGTTAAGTTTAATCACCTCACCAAAACGGTCTTCACCTAGTGGTACTTCAAGCGCATTTTGTGGGCGTGGCCAATTCGGCCAAATGTCATTTTGATCTACAAAGTAACGTTGTTCTTGGCTTTTTGGCACATCAATCGTAATGCAGCCTTTATCAATCCCAAAGCCTACATCTTGCTCTTGCTCTAGTTTTAACGCGAGCTTAAGTGATTGTGACTTGGCAAATACACTTTCAGGCTTGTCACCTAAATTTAAGCCAACTCTGAATAAAATAGAGGCAGGGCCTTCAATGTAAGGTTCAACATTATAAGGTTTGATTAACGTAATGTTATGACTGTAGTAACAATCAATAATTTGCTGATAGATAGCGCTTAAATCGCCCTCACTCATTTTTTTACGTGACGATGGTGCAGCTACAACTAAGTTGTTTGTGTTTGCCTCTTTAACCTCTGTAGGGTTTGTTTGCTCTGTACTTTTACTATTGCTAGTAGATGGTGATATATCGTCTAATGCGGTAATTTTTGTACCTTGCGTTTTTGTAAGCTCAGTTTGCTCATCAGCTTTGGCGTTTTGTTCAAGTACCACTTTTTGCGTTGTTGCGTTTTTAGTTAAAATATATTGCGCATCAATGTGGTGTAATTTAGCGGGGGTTAAGTCGGCTAATAAATTCTGCATAGGTGTTTTAACCCAGTGAGATAAATTACCTGCTGGTAGCTCTATTTTGAGTATATTGTGCACTTTTAAAAATGATGCTTTTGTAAAGTTATCATCTTCCACATTTACAAATAAAAAGCCTGCCGGATAATCTACAAGCTCTGCAAGTTCATAATCGCCCTGTAGCCACTGCGCACTGCGTTGTTCGATGCTATTGAAGTAACCCTCTTTATATACTTTATACAGCTTGTACTTATCAATTTGCATTAATACTTGGCGCATAAATAAGCCTCGGTATAAATGCCCTGCAAGTGTTTGCTGCCCCAGAAGTGCTTCAAAGTATTGCTTTAGCTCTTTGGCTTGCTCAACACCTTTGCTGTGGGTTTGGCGCTTACCTGTTTTAACTTCAACTGGCAGTAAAATCATTTGTTGGCCTTTAAAGCCTACAAATAGAATATCGTCTGATATAACGCCTTTTTTAAAGCCCTGTGCATGGCGCGATAAGTCGCTATCAGCCATATTTAGGCCTAAGTTACCTGCCACACGAATCACTTCCGCAATAGAAAGAGGCACCCACGTAATATCTGAATCTGCGACTAAACAGTTAACGTATTTATAGGCACAGATAATGCCGCGCTTTTCTTTTCGCTCGTTGTCATTTGCGGTTACAAGGTTTAACAACCACTCACCATTAAACGCATTAAACTCTTCGATAATACCGCCCTCGTCGTTTTCGAGTACTTTATGGTATAGATCGGTTTGTTTAGTGACCGTTATTGCATCGTAATTAACTGAGTTTGTGTAGTTATCAGAATAGTGAATAAGCACCATGTTTTTTTGATTTTCAAAAAACTCTAACGTTACTTTAGGGTCGATTATTGCGGTCCAAATTGAGTTTTCGTAAGAGCGCTCTAACAATGTTTTAAAGTTTTCTGTAACTACAAGTGCTTGAGATTTAGACTCGCTATACTCTTCATGGTGGCGCTTTGCTGGCTTTATTAATCCACTATATTTAGCAACTAGCTTTAATTGTGGTGCACTATCAACATCAATGCCTTTTAGGCCAAACGATGTGTAATAGCTGCCATTTTTGTTTGATGCCGACTCGCCTGGCATTAGGCCATGACAAACAACACCGGTTTCTTGTTTTAATAAATCAACGTCAGTTGCTTGCACACGTTCGTTGTTTTTAAAAAACGACATGTGTGCATAGTGCTGCTCTTTTTGGCCTTTTTCATGCTCAAATTTGCTGTAAGTTAAACGTGTTCTTAATAAATCGATTATGCTATCGGCCTGCTCACGGGCAGCGCCTTTATTTAATTCACAGAGCTCTTTTAAGTCATCATAGCTTGCCATGTCAGCAAACTTGTCGAACCAAGTATAACACTGCGCTTCGTCGTATAAATTTACATGAATATTGGTAACTTTATTTTTTTTGAGTTTGATGTAGTCAATTAAGCCTAAAAACAACTCTTTATTTTGTTGATTATTCACAGAGTTAATAATTAGCGTTGTTTTACTACCTGCTACAAATAAATGTTTAAAGGCCGTGGTGAATTTGCCTACTTTGTCTTTTACGAGCGTGCGCACAAAGTCATAGCTACTTTCTTGTTGTGGAACAAGTTTGGACCAGAATACATTTTCTTTTTCGGCGTGATTATATGAAAAGTCATGCACAGGGTCGTACACAAAAGGTAAAAGCCCTTGCGCAGTTAAGCGCTGAATAGTAACTGGTGGTAATTTTTTAAAGCTGCCTGTTGCCTTTTTATCTTTACTTAAAACGCCTGCCAAGTTGCAATTATATGCAAGTACCAGTGGGTGATATGGCGTAATATAAGTTTGTTCATCAAAATCTGCAAAGCCTATATTTACAACTAACTTGTGCTGTTCTAAAAGTGGTGCGTGATAGGGTATTTCATCAATAGCAGCCTGATAAGCTTCAACAACCTGAGTGGCAAGCGCTCTAAGTTTTTCGCCCCAGCCCGATAAGCTCAACAACGACTTTGTATGCGCTAAATAATCAAATAAATCACTGTAAGCAAAGTACAAATTAGCATAATTTGCTTCTAAGTCTTGTAGTTTAATATCATTGCCATTAGCAAATTTAGCTAAGGTTAAGCTATCCAGTAGCTCCGCTTCGTTTTGTAATAACGTGAGCCGCTTAGCTTTAGGTGCGACTTCCTTTCCGTCAATAAGTACCTTATGTAAATTACCTTCACTATTCCTCTTAGTTTTCCCATAGTATTCATCATTAAATAAATGATTAAAACGCCCTTGATCTAACAATAAAGGTAACGACAAAGTATCGGTTGATACTCCCCCTTCAACATTAAATGTTAATTGGCTAATCATACCTTGTACGGTGAAGTTTATTTCATCCGATTCAGTTGCTAGCTTTTTAAAATCAACAATGCCTACAGCAATTGAATCAAATACTTGGTTGTTTTCTGCCAGAACACTAGCATTTGTTAAATCGCTTATTTGTAATGATTGCTCATCAGTTTGCAGCGTTAACCATTGTTTTGCGGGATCAACTAAGTAAGTGTGCTTAAAGCCGTCAATGTAAAAATCGTTTTTACTAATTACTAAAACTTTGAAATTATGTGTTTCTTTTGGTTTGTCGGTTTTAACACGGAAATTAAAGTAGCGAGCTTGTCCGTCAAAACTACTCGTAAGTACTGCCCTACTTCTTATTCCGCCTGGGTTTTTAATTGTTATATCAACATTTGGCAGCTCTTTACTTTGTTGAATTTTACAAAAGCTATCTTTTAACTTTTGATTGATAAAGCAAAGCTCTAATTCGAATGTGTGTTGCTCTGGCTCTAAAAGTAATATTAAGTGACGCTCTCTTACACCAGCCCCTTTTTCTGACTTTGCTTTTGCAAGTAGCTCAATGTATGGGGCTTTTTCGCTTTCAAGCTCTAACAGGTTAGTACGGTTTTTTTGCTGTTCAGTAAAGCATTCACCTATGTCGAGGCTTTCTTTGTACTTTTCTACATTCCCTTCAGGAAAATGCTCTTTAATAAATTTTTCACTAAAATCTAAAGCGGCTAATTTGTCTTGCAGTTCATTTGGAAAATGATGAGTGATGAAGTCAAGTTTATCGCTTAGCTCTTTATTTTCTTTTAAGCGCAAGCTAATTTGCTCGCCTTCCCAGCCCTCTTGCGAAAGTTGGTCATCGTTTAATAAACCAAGCTCATGGAACTGTAAATCGCCATCTGCAATTGCGTAATATAGTTTTTCAAAGCCAAACATAGTGGCTTCGTCTTCAACTATTTCATCAAAGTGATAGTCGAGTAAACATTCAGAGACTTTCGCTTTTTCATCAGTTTGATCTATTTCTTTATGCAGTAATAATTTTATGTTTTTTGGGTCCCAAACAACGCCAGGCTGCGCTACGTCTTCTGTCGAATTTTTTAACGTATCTAGCATAGAGTTATGGATGATTAATAAAGCTGTGCCTTTTGTTTCACCTTCCATAGCTGAAACAACATCACGTAAATGCGCTATGTAGTTTTCTGTAAAGTTTTCACCTTCGTATACAGGAATTAATTCGACATCACCGTACTGCACCGTTTTTAACTCAATACCTTTTACAGTTACGCTATTGTCTGCAATTTTCATAAAGGCTTGATAAAGTGCAAAACCCTTATCACTATCAGGACTTGTGAACTGATAACGAAAACCAACTTTTAACTCTTCAGCTGCCCAAACATTAAAGTGGCTAACTAAAAATTCTTCAAACTGTTTTTCTAACATATACTGCATCTCCGCTATCACTCATTCTTTCTACGTTACCCATTCGCTCATAAAAATCGATTAAAGATTGCTGGCTTTGTTTATCAAAAAACACGCCTCTTGCTTCAAATTCTTTAATAATTTCGTGAAAACGTAATTTATCGCGCTCGCCAATGGCTAGGTTTGTTAGTAGCACTATGTAATCTTGGTTAAACGTAAGTACTTGACCTGCACGGCCTCGTCGCTGAATAAATGGGTCTAAAATATTACTCAACGTGCCTTTGACCACAGTGTCGTTATATTCAGTTAAGCGGCCCTTTTTATTATCGAACTGCGTATGAGAAAAGCTAAGTAATTGCTGTAATACTTCTTTTTTATCGCTTGAATCTAGCCAGTTTTGCTCGGTGTTGTACCATTTGCGTTGCATTCGGTCGTCTACAAAATCACGGCCAAATTGATTTAATTTAGTTACATCGTTTTCGTTGATAGATTCAAATAGCTGCCAAAGGGGTTTAACTTCACCTTTGGTTTGTATAGCTTCATTCATAAATAAATAAGGAAACAGATATTCTAAGTATTCATGAAGCTGGCTATAGCCAAAGTTTTTAACTTGAGAACGCTCGTCGCTTGCCTTTTCGTTATCAATAATAAAAAAGCAGGGCTTGCTTGATGGAGCACCATTTGCCCAATTTTTTATATTGAGCGCCATTTGCGAGATATATAAAAACCCATATAACCGAATAACCGAATTAAAATTGTTGAGTAAGTAGTGAGGTCTTTTATTTAAAAACTCTAAGTCTTTTTTAAATAATTCACTTAGAAACGGCAAATAGGCAGACTCTGTTTTGAGCGATGTTTTTGACTTTCCTGATACATAAAAACTATCAAATTCAGCTTTTATTTCTTTTTCTAAAAAATTTAAATCATTAACTGAAGAACTATCAAGTGTTAAACCATTTAACAAGCCAACAAACATGTCTCCTAATTTTTTACTGTTGGTATCTACCTCGCCATTTAATGCTTTAAAAATAAGCAGCTCTGGAGATATTTTGAATAGCTGCTCATTATCAAAATACATTTTTTCAAGTACAGACCAAAATTCTGGCTCATCTAACTTTGTTGAAAAACGCTTTTCACATAACTCTTTAAAATTATCTATATCGTCATTAACTAATGACTTCCCATATAGAATATGTACGAAATAGCCCAGCACTGTATCCCAGCAGAACTTATAATGTTTGTCTTTTGTTCTTAAAGGTAAAAATGTATTAAATGCATTGTTGTTTGGTGGTGTTAAAGTTTCTTTAATCATTTTATAGCCCACTCACTTCAAACTCTTCATCATCAATATTTTTGATAGTGAAGTGTTTATTTTCTTTGATTATATGCAACGTTGAAACTTGATTTGCCACTTGTGTAATTTCATCTATCAATTCATCTAAGAGTACAACGGTATTTTTATCGTGTTTATTAGGTCGGTAACCATCGGCGATTCTTTTCATCAACCGTAATAAGTTAATATTTACTGGGATTGTTAAAGAGTGTTCCTGCACTTTAATAAAAGCAGTAAAACTTGCAGATGACTTTGGTAAGAAGTTTGCAATACTCTTTAAATCTGCCTTGATTTCTAGCTCTGAAACTAGTTGAAAGCCGTTTAGCTCAGATATTAAATAATGACTTTTATCTAAATTAGACGCGTTGCGGTTATTGTATTTTCGTATAGCGGTGCGAAGCGTATTGTTGTAAAAATCTTTAATCTGTTTTTTATGCTCTGGGCTATTGTCAAAATCTCTGTGTAGTTGATACACGTTTATGTATTGTTCTATAAGGGCTTCATTGAAATCTTGTTCGAATTTAACATGATAATCATTAGAGAAATGACCACCTTTAAGAATGTAAAATAAACGCAAGTAAGAAAGACTGCTTTCTAGCATCTCTATTCCTAAGCTTTTTAAAGACTCTTTGAATTCAGTAAACTCTTGATCTGGTAGATGTAGATCATTAGCTAATATAAAACGATCTATTTTTTTTGTTCTTGAATGCGCAGGGTCGAACTCAATTATTTTATTTGCCAGCTCATTATCGCCACCTGAAAAAAGGTTATCGAAAAGGTAACCAGGTCCAGCTAACAGCATGAAAATAAAATCGAGTAATGCTCGAGCAGTTAAGAATTGATCTCGCATTAAGCGAGCTTTAAACAGTAATTCAATTATTGTCTTTTGTACTTCGGGGATGCTCAAGAGTGCATAATTAGCTTGAAGCCTTTTACTAGCTTGATTCGTTTGTTCTAATTTTTCTTTGTCGAAAATCTGACGAATAATATTGTTATCATTTGCTGTTAGTTTTTGAAGTAATTTCTGCGCAAATTCAGAAGTATAACCCTCTTTATCTATAAGAAATTTAGGGTAATCTTCAAAGTTTATAAAGGTTATATCTTCAGTTGAGGTATTATTTGAGAGGTAATTATTTATTACACGTTTAAATTTTTCGTTTGAGCCTTCTTCAGCATAATTTCCTAGCATACCGGTGTTAATACCAACAACAAGCGGCATCGTGTCAGATTCGAATTGATCAAAAACCTTGTCTAGAGTTTGAATTGCATTTTCGCGAGGATCGAAGCTGTGAGTTGCATCTAAGTGAAAGTGAGCTCGATTGCTAAATCGTTTTTTACAGTCGGTCAGTATCTCGGATTTACCATCACCACTACTACCACATAAAAATAATACTTCCGGCTTGCTTGACGAAAAGCTCGATATTTTCTTTTCTACATCAACCGCTATTGGCATTTTGATGTACAAATATTCTTTTACATCATCCAGCTGACTTTTATTTTTACTGTCGCGTTCTGTTGAAACAGCATAAGGAGATGACTTTGATAAAACGCTAAGGGCTTCTTTCAACCGCATAATAGTATTTCCATAAGGCACGGCTCAATAATACCGGTCCTTGGTTTATCAGTTTATAACCAACTTTCGTTAAGTTAGTATTCATTTAGAAACAATCTACATGATTGCTTTTAAAAAATATAGGCTTATTAGTGATATAGCCAATAAAAACTACGCCATTATCATTAAATACTTATCTACTATTACTGTTGCGTAACTTTTGCTTTAATTTTCAAAAAAATTGCAAGCCACTGTTATTTATATATTTAAAGGAAAAGGTAATTAATTTTATTTTCTCCTTGCTCCTCCGATGCGCTATGAGATCCAAGAGGCGCTTGCCACCTTTTGCAGCTAACGAGACACCAAATCACCTTCACTAAAGTCTCAGTTCTAAAACACCAACAAACAAATTACCAATAACTTTTAAATCATCACTTTTATTTGCAAACAAGACAAATACCGCTAAAGTAATCATTAACACCTTAATGACCGAGTAGGAACTCATTAATGAGATCTGAACAAGCTTTAAAAATGGCGCAGCGATTAGGGGATTTAATACGCCAGCACCGCACTTTGCAAAAATGATTGGTGTGTCGCGCTCTACTGTGCAAAAACTTGAGCAAGGCGAGACAGTTAAAAGCGATATTTTATTTGAAGCTTTAGTCGTGCTGCAATTACAAGGATCGCTCCTTGATGAAATTAATGAATTAGCCGCCGATGTAGGTGGCTACAATGCACGGCAACGTAAAACCAATAAAGCGCAGGTTATTAACGATGACTTCTGAATGTTATGTGTTTATTGACGGGCTTGAAATTTATTATTTCAAGTATGGCGCTTTACGAACACAAGCGACATTGATGCTGCACGCTTAACAAGCGTGATTTCTACTATTGAATAAAAAACTCAAAAAGCGGTTATGCACTTCAAAATTGAATCTGCGTTATGTTTAGCGCGATATAAATCACGCTAAACGTTTTTTGTTACTTTTTTCTTAGCCAAAAAAGACTCGCGGGAACCGAAATCCACGCTTGTTTACCTAACGAATCAAGGTAAACACCTACCTCTTCTTTACTGCCTGGGCTGAAATATGGCGGCTGTTGTTCTTTTAGTTTTTCTTGGCCTGTAAGAATTTTGGTAAAGTGTTTATTTTGCTGCTGGAGCATTTTTTTGTATTCGTTAGCGGGTTTTGAATCACCATGCATTACAAAAGCACTGAGCGCGCGGCTGGCTGTTGCGTGTAGTTCTTGAAAATCAAAGTCGGCCAATAGAGCATCCAACTTTTCCCATTGTTTATCAATGATTAGGCAGTTCATTAATAAAAAGCGGTTTGCTTGATTGTCGTTTGGGTTTAGCGTTAATAACTCTTCGAGTTCTGACTGCGCTTTTTGGGTATAACCATGCAGCGCATGTATTTTTGCTCGATGCGCGCGAAGCATCATATAAGGGCGGGTTTCGTGCAAGCCCCAAAAGTGCCCTGTGTTATCTTTAATAAATTGCTTTGTTATGAGCCCACTTTCCATTATGTCTAGCAACATTTGTATTGGCTCAAGTGCTTTTAGCTCGGTGTCGGCAAGTACCAGTTCAAGTAATTCATCAAGCTCATCTAATTCATTTGGTTCTTCGTCTAAAAAGTGGTTGTTAAATTCGGCTTCGTTTTCATCAAATACTGCTCGCTCGTTACTAAAACGCAATTCAAAAATAGCGTCGGCCATAAAATAAACATAATTACGTTTATATTCTTGGGCGTTGTATTGGGCAAATTCACCAAACTCTTTTGCGGCGATTTTGGGGCTTGTAAATGCTTTTAACACTGTAGTAAAGCTGTTTATAGAACGTTTTTGCTCTGTATTGAGCATGCGTTTATTTATATTTTTAAGCGCCTGTAAAACCCCTTTACAGTAATTTGGTAGGGGCATATTCGGCTTTAGTGAATCCCGGTAGTCTTGTTTAGATAGGCTGCATTTTGCTGGCATTTTTAATTCGTTTTGAATTACTTTATCCATGCTTTGGTTATACAGCGCCATTAAGCTTTCGAGGTATTTTAGCTCAGTCTCGTTTTGAATATTAAACTCTCCAAATAGATCTGGGTGCCACTCACTGGGAACAAGTAGTTGAGGTAATACACCTAATCCCATTAAGTAGCCTTGGATAAAGTAATAATCTGGTTTTTAGTGCTTAATTCACTGAGTTTTATAACATCACTGCGTATTTTGGCTGGTGACATAACGTGCCCTGCTATGTATAAATTTATTATTAGTGTACCCATAGATAAGGTTACCAACAACGCTAGTTTGGTTGTTTTATCCTAAAATGAATTTTTAACGAAATATTTACAAATTTAAACAAACCCGCGCCGCTAAAATACAAAAGCTGGTTTATACTGTTGTAATAATGAGCAAAATAATAACTATGAGGCGTAATGAATAAATTAATTACCGTATTTTTATGTTTGCTGTTTACGGCTCCATTTAATGTATTTGCTTGTGAGAGAACCTTTAGCGTGGCATCGCACGATGCTTTTTGGCCGCCTTATGTAATGGGCATTAACGGTAAGCTGCAAGGCTTGGAGGTTGATGCGCTTAACATTATATTTGCTGACTCCCCTTTTTGTTTTGAAGTTAAGTTACTGCCAAATTCTAAGCGGGCTTTTATTGAGCTTAAATACGGCCGTATTGATTTGGAGTGGGCTGCAAGTTATACAGATGAACGCGCTAAATATGTGCACTTTAGTGATAACTACCGAACTGAGGTTATGCGCTTATACGAAAACAAAAATAATCAGCATAGTGTTAAAAACCTCGAAGACATTTTTAAACAAGGCTTTATTGTTGGCGCTAACTTTGGAAGCTATTACGGTGAGGAGTTTGAGCAATATAAAACTAAATATAAAAAGCAGATTGAATACACCAGTGCAACCAGTAAACGCTTTGAAATGCTTAATAAACAACATATTGATTTTGCTATTGAAGACGAGTTAGTGGGGGCTTATTTTGCCAAAAAAGGCTCAAATATAAAATTAGTAACCAATATTGAGCATGTAAATAAAGACGATATTTATTTAATGTTTAGCAAACAAACGGTGTCGGTTACTGAGCTTGCGGTAATTAATGAATATATAAACAAAAATAAAACAGCACTAAAAGCGCTGTTTGAATAGTAGGAGCGTAATGAAAACTTTATTTTTAGCGTTTACAACGCTGCTATTTACTCAGTTTAACGCCCTTGCGTGCACTAAAACATTGGTAATGGGCACTAACGAAACTAATTGGCCGCCTTATCTTGTAAAACAAGGTGATACATTTTTAGGCACAGAAGTGGATGCTGTTAGGGCTATTTTTAAAGATTCAAAATTTTGTATTAAATGGACTTATTTTCCGAGTTTTTCGCGTGTTCAAGCTGAGCTTAAAAATGGTCGAGTAGATATAACCTACGCGGCAAGTTATACAGAGCAACGCGCTCAACATGCGCACTTTAGTTTGCCTTACCGCGAAGAAGTTATGCATCTTTATAAACATAAAGACTCGCCTGATGTAACCAGCTTAGCTGATCTTTTTAGTCAAGATTTTACAGCAGGTATTAACCGAGGAAGCTTTTTTGGTGATGAGCTTGAACAACTCAAAACCAAATATTCAAAACAGGTCGTGCTTACTGCTCAAGCAAATAATCGATTTAGCATGTTAGATAAAAAACGAATCGACTATGTTATTGAAGACTCCGTGGTTGCGCAGTACTTTGTAAAAAAACACTCCTCAATTTCGCAGGTAAAAACTATTACACCGATTAACGTTAACAATGTGCATTTTATGCTAAGCAAGGAGTCGCTAACTCTTGATGACGTGGCGACTGTTAATCAGTTAATTACCAAAAACGAGGCGGCTATAAAGTCAATTTACCAACCTATGCATTAAAACATAGCTAATAACTTAGCTATTTGGCGCCCCCTCTTTAATATTGCTTGGCATTAGTAATTATTTACATTGTGGCTGTAAGTACATTCAACACTACATACGTTAAAAATAGTGACCTAAAACCGAGAATTGCCGTTATTTTTACTTGGTTATAAATTAGCTGCCTTTTATCTTTCATTCGTTGTGGCTGATCTGTATAATTCGCCAGCTAATTTACCCTATTGTCTGGTTCTTGTTTGTGGCGTTTTGCTGCAGCGTACTCCTGTCAGTACTAATCTAGGATTACCTTTTTTGATCTCCACCGCAAATATTACGATGCAGTTTGGCGCAGAGCCGTTGTTTGAAAACATTTCAGCTAAATTTGGTAACGGTAACCGTTACGGTTTAATTGGCGCTAACGGCTGCGGCAAGTCGACTTTCATGAAAATTTTAAGCGGTGCGCTTGTTCCAAGTGCGGGTAATGTATCTATTACTCCAGGGTTAAAAGTAGGTAACCTAAGCCAAGACCAGTTTGCTTTTGAGCAATACAGCGTTGTAGACGCGGTAATTATGGGCGACGTGGAGCTTTGGAAAGTAAAGCAAGAACGCGAACGTATTTACTCGTTACCAGAAATGAGCGAAGAAGACGGTATGAAAGTTGCCGATCTTGAAAGTGTATTTGCTGAAATGGACGGTTACACGGCAGAAAGCCGCGCTGAAGAAATTTTGCTTGAAGCAGGTATCGATAAAGAATTTCATTACGGTTTAATGGCAAACGTTGCCCCAGGTTGGAAACTACGTGTGCTTTTAGCACAGGCGTTATTTGCAAACCCTGACATTTTGCTACTTGATGAGCCTACCAATAACTTGGATATTCATACAATTACGTGGCTTGCTAACGAGCTTAACAAACGTAAATGTACGATGATTATTATTTCGCATGACCGTCACTTTTTAAACTCGGTATGTACACACATGGCCGATATTGATTACGGTGAGCTGCGTATTTACCCTGGTAACTATGAGAAATTTTTAGAAGCTGCGGGCTTACAACGCGAGCAACTTTTAGCTGAAAATGCTAAAAAGAGCGCTGAAATTGACGAGCTACAAGACTTTGTTAACCGTTTTGGTGCTAACGCTTCAAAAGCTAAGCAAGCAAGTTCGCGCGCTAAAAAAATGGATAAAATTAAGCTTGATGAAGTTAAATCTTCAAGCCGTATGAGCCCATCACTTTCGTTTGACGAAGGTAAAAAAATGTATCGTCAGGCGCTTGAAGTTAATAAGCTTGGCCATGGTTTTGATGGCGAAACGTTATTTAGCGGCGGCGACTTTTTACTTGAAGCTGGCGCTAAGCTTGCTGTAATTGGCGAAAATGGTGTGGGTAAAACTACATTTTTACGCTGTTTAGTAGACGAGCTTAAAAGTAACGAAGGCGAAATTAAATGGTCTGAAAATGCGAGCTTTGGTTATTGCCCGCAAGACAGCACTAAAGATTTTGATAACGATTTAACGTTGTTTGATTGGATGTCGCAATGGCGTACAGCTAAGCACAACGATTTAATGGTTCGTGGCATGTTAGGCCGCTTGTTGTTTACAGCAGACGATTCAAACAAAAAAGCGCGTAACTGTTCTGGTGGTGAAAAAAACCGCCTGTTATTTGGTAAGTTAATGATGCAAGACGTTAACGTGCTTGTTATGGACGAACCAACTAACCACATGGATATGGAAGCCATTGAAGCGCTTAATAATGCGTTAAAAGATTTCCAAGGTACGCTTATTTTTGTAAGCCATGACCGTGAGTTTGTTTCGTCATTAGCTACACGTATCATTGATATTAAAGATAAAAAAGTAATCGACTTCCAAGGTACGTTTGACGAATACCTAGCAAGTTGTGAAGAGAAAAAAGCGTAAACTTTTTCTTATTACTTATAAAAACGGTGCTAAATTTAGCGCCGTTTTTTTATGTGTGGAATTTGAGTTTAACTATAAAATTAATTAATAAAGGCTTAAATAATTCACTAAGAGGTTAAGAGGCGCTACGCTTTCCCCCTGTGTCAGGATAGTTGTCGCCTCTAACTTTTAATAGAGGCAGATAAAATACTCGTTTTCTGGCTTAGCTCTTCTCATTGACTCCTCTTTGGCTTCTTCTAGTGCAATAGTTTTTCAAGTAAATAGTTCACTAATGGTGATATAAGACGCAGCGCTTTTAAAGTAAGTGATAAAATAAAAAAACACTGTTTTTTGACTTAATTCTTCTTAGTTACTGCAGCATCGCTTTCTCTTATGCAATTAATGACTCTTATCGCAGAGCTGATTATTCACATTATTTTATTGGTAAATTCTGCATACCTCACTGCTTTAAATCTAGTCATATTCTCCTGTAAGTCTTTGTCACTTAATGCTAATGTTGATGGAGTGAATTATTTAAAACTTTAATAGCTAAACCAAGAGGTAACTATGTCTAATTGGGTTGAAGCAACAGTAAAAAATGTCACGTGGTGGAGCGAAACACTCTTTAGCTTAACCGTTAATGCAAACGTAGAGCCGTTTAAAGCTGGGCAATTTACAAAGCTTTCAATAATGGATGGCGACAAACGTATTGCTCGGGCTTATTCATATGTGAATGCCCCTGAAAACCCCGATCTCGAGTTTTATCTTATTAACGTAATTGACGGTTTGCTCTCTCCTCGTTTAGCTACCTTACAACCTGGCGACACCGTGTTAATAGAACAACACGCAACCGGCTTTTTTACCCTTGATGAAATACCACAAAGTGATCAGCTTTGGATGTTGGGGACTGGCACTGCCATAGGGCCTTTTTTATCGATATTACAACAGCCCGATGTATGGAAAAAATACAAAACTTTAAATTTAGTGCATGGCGTACGTTTTAATAACGACTTAAGCTATCAGGCACTTATTAACGAGCTATTAAGAGTGTCCCCAGCACAACTTAACTATATTCCGGTTGTAAGTAGAGAGGAGCCATTACAAGGCTTAAGTGGGCGAATTACTAACGCAATTGAGAGCAACCGCTTGTTTGAATATGTAAAGTTAGACCCAAAGCCCAGTAACGCACAATTTATGATTTGCGGAAATCCACAAATGGTAAAAGACACAACCGCGCTACTTCTCGATAAAAACTTTACGCGTAACCGCCGTAAAAACCCCGGCAATATCACGGTAGAGCAGTACTGGTAGGCTTCAGTAGTGGTATTAACTACCCGATAACGTTAAAATTTGCTATGTTGCACCCTTATACTAATTTTATCAAAAATATGATCATTCTATTGCATTAAATAACTCACTAACTGCGTTAAAGGTTATTCATATAGAACAACTATATGTCACAATTTTCGCGTTGTTATTGCGCTATTTTTTAACGCTATAATAGATCGCCTATTTAATGTAATTGGTATTACACGTATTTAGTGTTCATTTTAGGAAAGTTATGAAACCGTTATCTATTATTTTAGCCTCATTAGTCACTACCGTTGCGCTAATTACTTATGCCGCAGAGCAAAGCGAGCCTGAGCAAAAAGAGCCGCAAGTTGAAGCTCAAACAAGCGTTGAAAAGCCAAAAGTTGAAATTGAGCAATCAGTAACTCAAACCAACACTGACGACAAAGTAAATACGCTTGAATACAAAGCGCCAGAGCTTAAAAAGCCAACAATTGATGCGACTAAACCAGACGATTCAAAAGTATTAGGTAACGAGCAAATTAAACCTGCTGAAAAGCCTAAAAATAAAATAGAAAAAGCAGTGGCTGTAGCCGAAGCTGAAAAAGCAGTAACGCAAGCAAAAGAAGCACTTACAGTTAAGCAGCAAACTAAAGCTAAACAATCGCGCGAATCACTTGCTGTGGTAGAGCAGCTAGTTAAAGCATATAACGCACGTAACATTGAAGAGTTTCTTCGTGTATATGCCGAAGATGTTGAGTTTTATATTTTCCCTAATGAGCTATTATTTAAAGGTAAAGAAAAACTAATAGAACGTTACGGGCTAATGTTTAAAAAGTTAAAGTGTATTCACTCATCACCAATTAAGCGCATAGTGCACGGTGATATAGTGATTGATCACGAACTTTCAGAAACTTGTTCAACTGACGAAAACGTAGTTGATAAACGCTCAGAACTTATTTCGAGTTATCAAATTAAAGATGGGAAAATAGTACGCGTACTATTTTTTAGATAAAGGCTTTAAATGCAAATAAATGACGACAAAAAAATTCGCTTAATGTATCGCATTGAGCCAGGTTGCCTTGGACCTAAAGGGGCTGAGCATGTTGAAGATTTTTGTCGTTTTGCAAACAAGCATATTAAATCCCCCTTTTATGGCCAATTTGTATTTTTACCACGTTACGATAAAACCATAGACGAGCGACAATACAGCGTTAACAGCCGTAATTTATCACTTGCTCAGGCTCGGGCTTACTTAAAGCACTTTGATATTAATATTGAAGAATTTGAAGAACAACTCGACGAGCTCCTCACAAAAGCGATTGATTTATACTTTAAGCGATAGCGTTTAATTGCTGTTGCTTAGGTATTGCCTCCCCTCAAACGTACATTTTTATTTATTTTAATTATTATTAAAAATATAAGTAATTTCTTTCACAAAGATAAGGTAATCAGTAATAACTGAGAAAAACCAGATCAGCCAATATGTATCACTACTCTAAAAGCGCAGTGCCTCTTAACCTCTTTGTGAATAATTAGCTCTTTAAAAGCTTTTATTTGCACAATGAGAAGTAAAAGAGGAGTAAATGAGAAAAGCCAAAACCAGTATTTTTATGTTTTATAACTACTCTAAAAGTGTAGCGCCTCTTAACCTCTTTGTGAATAATTAGCTCTTTAAAAGCCTTTATTTGCACAATGAGAAGTAAAAGGGGAGTAAATGAGATAGTCAAAAACAAAAACCAGTATTTTTATGTTTTATCACTACTCTAAAAGCGCAGCGCCTCTTAACCTCTTTGTGAATTAATTAACTAAATATTTTAAAAGCATTAAAAACAAAAAAGCGGTGTTAATTTTAACACCGCTTAATGCGTAATATATTTAGCTTTAGTAAGCTTGGGTTACAACATAGGTTTTATAACATCAAACACAGCTTCTATATGGTCGTCTCTGTCGTTTAGTGCCGCTATGTAACGGTATTTTTCGCCGCCTGCGTTTTCGAATATTTCACGGTTTTCACCTTCTAGCTCTTCAAGTGTTTCTAGGCAGTCGGCGCTAAAAGCAGGACTTATAATAGCTACATCGGTAATACCTTCATCAGGTAAGGCTGCAAGGGTTGCGTCGGTATAAGGCTTTAACCACTCTGCTTTACCAAATCGACTTTGAAAAGTACTAATTACTTTGTCTTTATCAAGGCCTAGTTTTTCGACAACTAAACGCGTGGTTTGTAAACATAGGCAATGGTACGGATCGCCGCGATCTAAAAACAATTTAGGCATACCGTGATACGAAAAAACAATTTTTTGTGGCATACCATTCGCTTCTAAATCCTCACTAATACTATTAGCAAGCGACTCAATGTAACGGGTGTTTTTATGATAGCCATTTATAAAATGAAGCTCTGGCACCCAGCGCCATTTACGCAGTACGCTCGATACAGCATCAAACGTAGAACCCGTAGTTGGGCTAGAATATTGCGGGTACATTGGTAAAATAATTATACGCGTTAAGCCTTTATCACGAAGCTCTTCAAGGCCTGCCTCTATTGAAGGGTTGCCATAACGCATTGCCATTACTACTTCTGTATTGGTATAACCTTGCTCTTTTAATAAGGTATTTAACTTTACACTTTGCTGGCGAGTGATGTGAGTAAGCGGTGAGCCGTTTTCGGTCCATATACTCTCGTATAATTTAGCCGAACGTTTTGGGCGTACGCGTAAAATAATGCCATGTAAAATTATCATCCATACTAAGCGTGGTATTTCTACAATGCGTGGATCTGATAAAAATTCGCGTAAATATGTACGAAGCGCAGCCGCTGTTGGTGCATCAGGGCTGCCTAGGTTAGTTAGCAGTATTCCCGTTTTTTGGTTAAAACGCCCATCATGGGGGTTGTCAGTAACCGCAGAAAATCGCGACACAGAGTGCTCCTTCAAGCAAATTCAATAATCTATTTTATGCACATTGTAACGAAAAAAACTGCGGTTTAGATCAATCATTTAGCAGTTTTCACCATTATTCTGAACGGAGTTGGTTTTTTCGATTCTAGCTGTTGGAGTTTTTCTATCGATTTACTGCCAAATACATGACCTTTGGGCAGCAACATTATGCCCGTATGGCTGTGTAGAGCATGGCCCAGTACCATTTGCTCTTTGAGTTCATGGGCGTTACAAATTAGCACTGATCCTGCTGAACTTTTTTGTTCATGTAGTTTTGCATGGCTTGCTTCAAGTGCACGTACAATTTTAGGATGATAAAACGATCCACTATAAAGTTTTACACTTTCGAGTGCGTCATCGTGGCGCTGCTTTTCATCACTTGCATTGCTTTGCTCAAACGCGTCCCAATAGTCGCGCGCTAAACCTAGCACCATAGCGCCTATTGGTATGTCGTTTCCGGCAAGGCCTTTGGGCATTCCGTTTCCGTTAAAGCGCTCAAACTGATAATAAATAGCATCCGACAAGTCATGTAAATGTATTGCTGGCATTAACATTAATTGTGCAGTACTTGGGTGAGTATAAAAGGTTTTGCGTTGTTGCTCGTTTAAGCGGTTAATTGGTTTTTTATAAAGATCAGGATCCATAGCAAGCAAGCCTATTTGCGCCAAGTAACCAGCCATAGGGGCAAGATCAATGCTTTTTTGCGACAAGTTTAAATAAAGTGCTATTTGTGTACAGGTATTAGCAATATTTTGTGCTTTGTTACCATCTAGGTAAGGGTTTGCGTTAACAAAATTATATAGCAGCTCTACGGTCGATTTATGCTCTTGTTTTTCGCGCTCGTTGGCGTCTTCAAGCTTTTTTAAAACCTGTTTGATTTGTAAGGTGCGTTTTTCTACTCGTTGTTCAAGCGAATTATTAAGCTCTAGCAACTCTTGGTTTTGCGCTTTAACTTGTGCCTCTAATTTTTGATTTTGTTTTTTTAGTGCAAATTTTTCTAGGCTATCTCTAATGCTACGAAGTAATAAATCGTTTTGCCAAGGCTTTTGAATATAACCATTTATTTGGCCCTGATTAACAGCCGCTAAGGTGGTTTGTATGTCGGCGTAGCCGGTTAATAAAATGCGTTGGGTGTCGGGTGCCAGCGCACGCGCTTTTTCTAAAAACTCGGCACCGTTCATTACCGGCATACGCATATCGCTAATAATTAAACCAAACTCATGATTTTTAAAAAGCGTTAGTGCACTTTGCGGGTTATCGCAAACAATAACCGACAGGCCATTTACTTCAAGTAGCCGTGTTAACGTGCGTAGTACTATTTCATCATCATCAATGCAAAGTACATCAACCTGATTTATTGGTGTGCTTGGTGTTACTTGAGTCATTGAGTCGCCTTTAAATTACTTCTGGTTAAATAATAGCTTAAAAAAATACTCTATGGTGTGTTTGTGCCTACCTTTTATATTAAATGGTATTTACATAATGGAGTTATTAGCAATAAGTGGATAATTACTTATGCATAATATTAGGCCTTGGCTGCACTAAAGTTGCAAATTTGCATACAGACGACTAAACGTTATGTATAAAGTTATCTATATGGATGAAGGGAATGGATGGATCAGATGGTAATTTTGAACGTGCTTTTTTAAACGAACAAAAGCTGCGCTTAGCTGCAGAGCAATTACTCAAAGATAAAAGTAGCGTTTTAGTTGCCATAAATAATGAACTACAAAAAAAAGTAGCCGACTTAGAACACCAACAAATGCTGTTTGTGCAAACAGAAAAAATGGCAACCTTAGGTACACTGAGCGCAGGCGTTGCCCACGAAATAAATACTCCACTTGCCTATGCAATGAGTAACGTAGAGAGCCTACAAAACGCAAGCCCTTTACTTGTAGCGCTGCTAAAACTTAACGAACAATATTTAAATAACGAAATTAAAGAGAGCCGTTTTAAACACGAAATCGACATACTCAATTTACAGTATCCGTACGCGTGGATTTATAACAATTTGCAGGGACAAATTAACGACAGCGTTGAAGGACTTAAACGTATAAAACAAATAGTGCATGACTTATTAAACTTTGCCCACCCCACCTCTTCTCAAGATAAACAATTAGCCGATGTAACAACGGGTGCTAATAATGCTTTAAGGTTATTGAGTAGCAAACTTAAATTATGCGAAATAAAAACGCGGTTTGAACCCCTACCACTCATTTGGTGCAATTTATCGTCAATTAATCAGATTTTTGTAAATCTTTTAATGAATGCTTGGCAAGCTTGCGAGTTAGATTTAGAAAAAGGCTGCATTATTGAAGTCAATATTTTTGAACTCAACACAAATATTTGTATTGAAATAAAAGATAACGGTTGTGGCATGAATGAAGACACAATAGCGCATATGTTTGACCCTTTTTACACAACAAAAGAAGTCGGAAAAGGCACCGGTATGGGTATGACACTTGTATACGCTATGGTGAGCGATCACGGTGGAAAAATAGAAGTTAACAGTATATTAGGCACAGGTACGACCATTCGCTGCCTATTACCTTTAAAAGTGTAAAATAACGAACAAAACCATATTGTAAATAAAGTGTTAAACACTCTGTTTTTTGATGTTCAATCCCTTCTTAGCACGTATTTTAACCGATTTGATGTGGTTTTTTCTTATCTTGAAGTTTATTTGCATACTTAGACCAAATATTTAGTTTTTTTCATTTCTTTTTGTTTGCATATGTTGCTAGGATGTTTGCAACAGGTTATGAGCATCATAACCACACACATATTATTAAGAATACAAAAAAACAGGGTCGTCACTATGTCAACATACCGTTTAAACACACTTGCTGTAGCCGTTGCTTTCGCGTTTAGCGCACCAAGCATTGTTAACGCTGAAGAAGCACCAGTGCAAGCTGCTAAAAACATAGAGCAAATATCTGTATTAGGATCGCGTGTATCTAACCGTACCTCTACAGAGTCTTCTTCTCCTATTGATTTAATTGACGCGGATGATTTAACTAAAGGTGGTTTTACCGAATTAGGCCAAAGCCTTCAAGCGACAGCGCCTTCATTTAACTTTTCGCGTACACAAGTTTCAGACGGTTCTGATTTATTTAGACCTGCAACACTTCGTGGCTTACAACCAGATCAAACCCTTGTATTAGTAAATGGTAAACGTCGTCATAACCAATCAATTTTTGGCCTTAACGGTACAGTAGGCGCAGGCGCTGCGGGTACTGATATGAATGCCATTCCGCTAACGGCGCTTAAAGGTGTTGAAGTGTTACGCGATGGCGCTGCAGCGCAGTATGGCTCTGATGCTATTGCAGGTGTTATTAACTTATCTCTTAATAACTCAACCGGTATTACAACGGGTTTTGTACAATACGGCGGCACAAGTGAAGGTGACGGCGACACTATTTCAGCAGGTTTAAACCGTGGTTTTGAATTAGGTAACGAAGGCGGCTTCATTAACCTATCGCTTGAGTACCGTGATGCCGACGGCACTAACCGTGCAGAGCGCGATACGGGTGGTTCGCTTAATGTTGAACCAGGTACGCTAAGTGAAGATGTACGCTGGGGCCAAGGTAACTCAGAAAGTGAATTTACGTCGTTATTTTACAACATGGCATTACCAATGGGCGACGGCGAGCTTTACTCGTTTGGTGGCTACTCTGAGCGCACGGCGCTGGGTAATGGTTTTTACCGTAATTTTAACGAAGCCTCTAAAAACGTAACCCAAGTATATAGTGATGGTTTTTTACCGCGCATATATAACGAAGCACAAGATATTTCAGTAGCGCTTGGTTTTAAAGGCGATATAAACACAGATTGGACTTACGATGTATCGGCTGTTTATGGTGAAAACCAATACGATTTTACATCACGCAATACATTAAATGCTTCTTACGCGGCTGAGTATTTATTTAATAACCCAGATGCAAGCGATGCCGACATTGCAGCAAACTCAGGGCCTACTGGCGGTTACTCAGGTGGTTTTAGATTCGATCAAACAACGGTGAACCTTGATGTAAACGGTATTGTAGATACTGGCCGTAGTGAGCCTTTATATGTAACAGTAGGCGCCGAATACCGTAAAGAAAACTACGAAATAGTGCCTGGCGATGAAGCATCATACGCGTGTGGGTTAGCAAATATGGATACTTCGTACCCATCAGTAAACGATCCGGATCAATTTGCACAGTGTGGTTTTCAAGCTTATAACGGCCTTCGCCCTGAAGCGGCTAACGACAGCGACCGTAACAGCTACGCAGTTTATGTAGACGTAGAAACTATGATCACCGACGCATGGAACGTGAGTGGTGCGCTACGCTATGAAGATTTCTCAGATGCTGGGGATGATTTAATTGGTAAATTAGCAACACGCTATGAATTTTCAGATGACTTTGCAGTACGTGGTGCACTATCTACTGGTTTTAGAGCGCCATCACTTCAACAAAGTGGTTATACAGCTTTTACAACTAACTTAGGCTCAGACGGCACATTAACGCAGTCGTTCACGGCAAACACAGGGACCGCTTTCCCAAGTGCGCTAGGCGTAGATAGCTTAGAGCTTGAAACATCAACAAACTACAGCGCAGGTTTTGTTTACGATGTAACAAGCGAGCTTTCGTTAACGGTTGATTTTTACCGTGTAGAAATTGAAGACCGTATTACACTTGGCAGCTTACTTTCGGTTGACGATGTATCGTTTAGCTCAGAAGCGGTTGCAGCGCTACAAGCAACTGGTGCAGTGCAAGCTAACTACTTCTCAAACTCGGTTGATTCTACTACGCAAGGTGTTGATATTATTGCATCGTACCGCACTGAAGTTGAAGGCGGTAATTTAGGAGTAACCTTTGCAGGTAACCTAAACGATACTAAAATTGACAGCGTAAACGCAGAAGACGGTATTCCTGAAGCGGTTGCTTTTGACGATTTACAACGTAGCTTTTTTACCGACGGACAACCGAGCGAGCGTGCAACGCTTACGTTTGACTACGAACGCGATGCCTACACATCAACCATTCGCTTTAACTACTTTGGCGAAACAGACGTAAAATACTTTGGTAACGACCATATTTCATTACCTGGTGAGCTTTCGCCTACGGGGTCATTTAAACCAACAAGTACGGTTGAGTCTGCTGTGTTAGTTGATTTAAATGTTAGTTACCAAATTAATGACATGTTTGCGCTTTCGGTAGGTGCCGATAACGTATTTGACGAAACACCAGATGAATTAGGTGATGACGAAGTACTTAATTTTATCACCAACGGCGCATTTAAATACCCAGTACGCGCATTGCCATACGGCTTTGACGGCAGAACGTACTACGCAAAAGTAAGCTTTAGTTTTTAATTATCTTATAAAAAAGTAAAGCAAACTAAGTAATATTAAGCGCAGTTATTAACTGCGCTTTTTTATGCTTTTTTATTATAAAAAAGCATCTGTTGGGCATTAAAAATACTTGCGCGGTTGAAAATTAAGCCTACAATCGCCATCTCTTAAATAGGCTAATATAAAAGCCTCTTTATTATTTAACTTAAAATAACCATTAGTTGATAGGAAATATATGACTAAAAAATCTAAAGCAAAAACCGCAAGCAACAGCGCGGTAGACACCGGCCGAGGCGTTATAAACCACAATGCACTAGCGGCAATGGTCACCTCTAAATTATTTAAACCACAAGTAGTTAAAGCTAAAAAAGGCAAAGGCTCGTTTAAACGCAACAACAAGCATTCAGGACAAGAGTCCTATTTAATCGCGGCTTAAATAGCACCGATCAAATAGGGCTTTTGAATATAGTAAGCGAGGTTTTATACCTCGCTTTTACTTTTAGTTCTTTATTATTTTAACTTCCAAGCTGTCCTCTAAAAGCGCAGCGCCTCTAAACCTCTTTGTGAATAACAGCCCTTAAAATATGAATGCACAAAGAGAAGAAAAAGAGGAGCAAATGAGCAGACAAAGTCCATTTGTTTAAGTTATATGATATTTCACCACCGAGCTCACCGAGGCGCTGTGCGCTACACAAAGAAAACACGAGTAATGGTTAGTCACTGCTCTTTGTTTTCTCCTTCACTTCTCGGTGGTGATTAAGCTACTTGTTACTAATGCATCCGACTAAATGCAAAAGCGGTGCTTTTAAACGCCAGCAAGCTGCGCGTCTACAGGTGTTTATACTCAAGTTAGAAGTGTAGTTTTTAACCTTTAAAACTATTATTTTTAACTGTTTGTGATGGGTTTTCACCAAATAGTTGCGTGTAATCTTTAGCAAATTGTCCCGCATGCCAAAATCCCCAATTGGCTGCTATTACTGAAATTGGCTTATCTTGGTTTGGTTTTTTTAGTTCCCGCCTTACATTATTTAAGCGTGTTAAACGTAAAAACCGCAAAGGGTTAATTCCTAAAATACTCTCAAAGCTATACTGAAGTGTGCGCCTACTTACAAAGGAAAGCTCGCACAGCTCGGTTATGGTTATTGGGTTTTGTGGATTTGTGGCCACGTAATCTTTTACTTTATCTACTACGGCTTTGCGGTGTTTATAACTTGGCGCAATATTTTGCTGCGTATTGTCTGCTTGTAATAAGTGCAGTGCCAACATGTTTAGCATATCTTGTTGTGATTCGGTTCTAAGTCCAAAGCCCTTGCCTACAACCATGCTATTAATTATTTGTCTTGCCGTTTGCAAAGATGAGTTGCTCACCGATAAACGAGCTGATTGTGCAGATGCCAAGTTTTTCAATGTTACGCCTTGAAGCTGCGCCATATATTCAATTGAGTTCCAATCGATTACCAAACCATAAATATTAAATTGCTCAGGGGTTATCAACTCAAAGTCGTTATCACTGGTACGGCACATAAATTGATTACTTGCCACACTTAAACCATTAATTTTACTTTGCTGTGACTGACAAGGAATGCCGAGCCAAACCGAATTAGGGGCTATGTTACATTGCTGACGAAGCGCTCGCTCAGTGTATTCTTTAAACACATGAATATTGGCGTAATCCGTTTCTTCAATACAACCATAAAAGCTGCCGTCGCTCATTTGATCGTATTTTTGCTGCCATTGAGTAAGGCTATGCGCTTGCACGTCTATATCGTGTGTTTGCACCTTGCTCTTTAGTGGTGCGCTGAAGCTACTTTGCTGCGCCATATCGGGGATGCTCTTTTTCGTTACACTTTCATTATGCTTAAGTTAACACCGCTTTGCGTGTGTAACCAATTGAATTGGTTTAATAAATAATCTTTTGCCAAAATTCGATAGTTACTTGGTACAAAATAAGCTGTCTTGTAACTATTCAATATTGATTTATAGCTAAAGATGCAGCAAAACCTATACCAAGGTTGATCATATTAGTTATGTGGAGTAAATCATGGGGCAAGCGTACAGTTACACTTTAGGTACACATACTTATAAATTCAAGAACTTAGCCCAGTTAATGGCTAAAGCTACACCGCAGCGTTCGGGTGATCGCTTAGCGGGCGTAATTGCACAATCAGCACAAGAACGTGCTGTGGCACAAATGACATTGGCGGATATACCTCTTAAAACATTTTTAAATGAGGTACTTATTCCCTACGAAGATGACGAAATTACACGCTTAATTATTGACGATCACGATGCAAATGCCTTTATGGCTATTGCACATTTAACCGTAGGCGATTTTCGTAATTGGCTTTTAAGTGACTTTGCAACACCTGCTGTACTTGCAAGTATAAGGCAAGGTATTACGCCGGAAATGGCTGCTGCTGTTAGCAAAATAATGCGCAATCAAGATCTCATATTAATTGCTAAAAAGTGCCATGTTACGAGTGCTTTTAGAAATACTATTGGCCTCCCCGGGCGTTTATCTACACGTTTACAACCAAATCACCCAACTGACGATATTAATGGTATTGCTGCATGCATGCTTGATGGTTTGCTATACGGTAATGGCGATGCAGTAATAGGTATAAACCCTGCAACCGATAACGTTGCCCAAGCCATTAAATTAATGACGTTAATGGATGATGTTATTCAAAAGTACGCCATACCAACCCAAAGCTGCGTGCTCACCCATGTTACTAACACCATTGAATGTATAGAAGCTGGCGCACCGGTTGATTTAGTATTTCAGTCGATTGGTGGCACAGAGGCTACTAATTCAAGTTTTGGTTTTAATTTAAATACCTTAGCTGAAGCGCAAGATGCGGCTTTGAGTTTAAAGCGCGGCACTGTTGGCAATAATGTAATGTATTTTGAAACTGGGCAAGGCAGTTCGCTTTCAGCAAATGCGCATCATGAGCTTGATCAGCAAACGTGTGAAGCTCGCGCTTATGCCGTTGCTCGTAAGTTTAACCCGTTACTGGTTAATACCGTGGTGGGGTTTATTGGCCCTGAATATTTGTTTGATGGTAAGGAAATTACTCGAGCAGGACTTGAGGATCATTTTTGCGCTAAGTTACTAGGTATACCGATGGGGTGCGACGTGTGTTACACCAATCATGCAGAGGCCGATCAAAACGATATGGATAACTTGCTAACGCTATTAGGCGTTGCAGGTTGCTCGTTTGTAATGGGAATACCTGGCTCTGACGACATTATGCTTAATTACCAAACTACGTCGTTTCATGATGCATTATATGTTCGTCGTGTTCTTGGCTCTAGACCCGCCCCTGAGTTTGAGGCATGGCTGAGCAAAATGAAAATTATGCAAAGCACTTCCGATATTACACTTTCAGATACTTTGCCTCCCGCTTTTGCCAAACCTCTGGGTGCAATTACTGGAGGTGGCTCATGAAATCAAGTTCAAAACAGAGCACTCCTTTAGATAACTCAGTAAACGAGCATAAAAATAACGGTAATGTAGTGCACAACCCTTGGAGTGATTTACGCCGCTTTACCGATGCGCGTATTGGTCTTGGCCGCGCCGGTATAAGTTTGCCAACCTCAGAAATGCTGGCTTTTCAGCTATCTCATGCACAAGCGCGCGATGCAGTGAGTTTTCCGCTTGATATTAACGAAATGACTGAGCAACTAGGCAGTATTAGCGTATTAAAAGATGTTGCCCCTCCCCTGCATTTACACAGCCAAGCTGTTGACAGGGTTACTTACCTTCAGCGACCTGATTTAGGCCGCAAGCTTGATGAAAATGGTAGGCAAATACTTCTCAGCTATATGAATAAACTAAAGCACACTACACAGGCTAAATACGATTTAGCGATTGTAGTGGTTGATGGACTCTCCTCGTTAGCGGTACAAAAAAATGCATGCCCATTTATAACAGAGCTATTAGCGCACCTTACAACAGACAAGCAATTTAAAATTGCCCCCATTACTTTGGTTGAACAAGGTCGAGTAGCAATTGGCGACGATATAGGTGAGTTGCTAAATGCGCAGGTGGTTATGGTGTTAATAGGAGAGCGCCCAGGACTTAGTTCGCCAGATAGCCTTGGCTTGTATTTAACATGGGAGCCTAAAACAGGACTTAACGATGCATGTCGTAATTGCATATCGAATATTCGCCCAGCAGGCCTACCTTATACAGAAGCGGCTAGGCGTGCGCTGTACTTATTACGTGAAGCTAAAAAACTAAAACTAACTGGGGTTAATTTAAAAGACCGTACACAAGACGATGTAATTGAGCATCAGGTTTCAACCACTAACTTTTTAATTGCTGAGTAATTTTAATTAAAAACACATGAAATAAAACAATAAAAACTAAACATCAACGGAGAAGGGTTATGTCTACTAATAATACAGAGTACCTTGCTAAAAGACAGTTAAAACGAGGTACTGCGGGGTGGTTATTACTCGCAGGTTTGGGTGTGTCGTATGTAATATCGGGTGACTTTGCAGGTTGGAACTTTGGTATTGCCGAAGCGGGTTGGGGTGGCTTTGCCATTGCTGCAGTGTTAATGGCAGTTATGTATTTAGCGCTGGTATTGTCGCTTGCTGAAATGTCAGCTGCAATACCTGCAGCAGGCGGTGGTTATAGTTTTGCGCGCCAAGCTATGGGGCCTGCGGGAGGCTATTTAACCGGGCTTGCGGTATTAATTGAATACGCCTTAGCACCCGCTGCTATTGTTATTTTTATAGGCTCTGCAGTTGAAGCCCTTACCGGATTTAATGGACCATGGGTATATGCATTATTTTACTTACTATTTGTGGGAATTCATTTAGCAGGCGTAGGAGAAGCACTTAAAGTAATGATGGTAATAAGTGGTTTAGCAGTATTAGCTATTATTGCAACGGCTTTTGTTTTAATTACAAATTTTGATGCATCACGCTTATTTGACGTCCCCGTAACCGATGCAGTGGGAGCCAGTGAGTTTTTACCTTTAGGTTGGTACGGGGTTTGGGCTGCATTACCGTTTGCCATGTGGTTATTTTTAGCGGTGGAAGGTGTACCGCTTGCTGCAGAAGAGGCAAAAGATCCCGCTAAAGATGTGCCAAAAGGCATTATTGGTGCAATGATCTTTTTGTTATTTACTGCTTTTTTAGTTGTTGTTTTAGTGCCTGGCGCTGGCGGTGCTGCTGCAATGGGCGCAAGTGCTGTACCTTTGGTTGATGCATTAAATGCATCGGGTAGTGAGGGCTTAGCAACTGTAGTAAATATATTAGGGCTTGCGGGTTTAGTTGCTTCGTTTTTCTCTATTATTTATGGTTATAGTCGCTTAGTGTTTGCTTTATCTAGAGCCGGATATTTATCGCGTTCGTTGTCGATTACAACTAATCGCAAAGTGCCAGCACGTGCGTTGATTGTACCTGCCGTATTTGGTTTTTTAGTATCACTTAGTGGCGAGGGTGATTTAATACTTGCAATGGCTGTAGTAGGTGCAACTGTATCGTATGCATTAATGGCGCTGAGCCATATTTTGCTACGCGTTAAACAACCTGATTTACCTCGCCCGTATAAAACCCCAGGGGGCGTAGTAACTTCAAGTATCGCTTTAGTGCTTTCGCTTATAGCATTAACCGGTGTGTATGCGTTCGACCCTCGTGCATTTTTATACACTATAATGCTGTTTATTGTGGGCGCCGTATATTACTTTGGCTACAGCTCAAAACACTTAGTTGCTAAAAGCGCTGATGAAGAGTTTGCAATGTTGGCAGATGCAGAATCTGATTTAGAGATGGCTAAGTAAATATTAATAGTTATTATAAGTGAGGCTAACCCTCACTTATATTTTTATACAAGCAATACGGTGTAAAAATAGTGCATGCATGTAAATATCAAGCCCCTTATCTACTTTATTAATATCATTTAAAGCTAAAACTTTATGCTGCCGCGTAGCGCTTTGTTTTGCCCATGCTTGGTTTTTTTGTCCATGCGCTTTCGCTGTGAATTACGGCTGGGCTTGGTGGCTCGACGCGCTTTATTAACTACCGTAGCACTAAGGATTAAATCCTTTAAACGCTTAAGGGCATCTTCTCTGTTTAGCTCTTGGGTACGGTGGCTTTGCGCTTTAATGATTAAGACGCCGTCTTTGGTAATTCTTGTATCATTTAATGCAAGTAAGCGTTCTTTGTAGAAGTCAGGTAATTTAGAGCGGTTAATGTCAAAACGTAAATGAATTGCACTTGCTACTTTATTAACATTTTGACCACCGGCACCTTGCGAACGAATAGCTGTGAGCTCTAGTTCCCATTCATCGATAGTGACAGTATTTGAAATTGTTAACATTGTGTTCAGCTCTATTTGTCAAAAATACATTATATCATCAGTACATTAGCTTGTGGTGAATCAACTAAATTCTTAGAACTTAAATAAATTCTCATAAATTGTACTATAAATCAGCCAATATTTTATTTTGTGTTGGCAAGTGTTGCTTATTAGCTTCTAATTGGCATTACTTTAATACTAGGAAATGCTCAATGAAAAAAATACTTGTATCACTTAGCTTATTAGCGATGAGTTTCTCAAGCCTTGCAGAGGATATTAACGAAGGTCAACTTCAAAGCTATATGAAAGCACTGCCAGCTGTGACTAGCTGGGCAAGCAGCCAAGAGTCGTTAAAAGACTTAGATTTAGCAAGTATGCTAGGTGGTTCTGCAGATCAAAGTGTTGACGAACAAAGCTCTTTAGCTAACAGTGCATTAAGCATGATTAAAGAACAAGACCTATACAAAAGCTTTGCGAGTGTTACAAACCGTTACGGTTTTACGCCAGAGCAGCTAGTAACTGTAGGTTCTGAAGTATCAATGGCTTATATCGAAAATCTTAAGTCGGGCCTTTCGGCTGATAACCAAGAAACTGCTAATAAAGTAATGGGCGGTTTTCAAAGTATGAAAAGTGCTAAAGATAAAGGCGCTAGCTCATTAATGGGTTCGTTTGGTAAATCGTCAAGCGCAGCTGAGGAGTCTACAGAATCTTTAGTAAGCGAAAACAACCTTGAACTTGTGAGCGAATATATGCCACAACTACAAAAGCTTTTTGCACTTTTATAAGTTTTATTGCTTTAAAAAAAGCGGGCTTATCTAGCCGTGAAATTAAAACGCATAAAAAACGGGGGAGTATTCAATACTCCCCCGTTTTTATTTAACGTACAGATTATTTAAGATCGAACCTGTCTGCGTTCATTACTTTTACCCATGCATTTACAAAGTCATGTACAAAACGTTCTTTATTATCGTCTTGTGCATAAAACTCACTTAGGGCACGTAAAATAGAGTTTGAACCAAACACTAAATCTACGCGTGTGGCAGTCCATTTAATAGTGCCTGTTTTGCGCTCAACAATATTATATATACCTGGCTCTAGTGGCTTCCAGTTGTTAGCCATGTCGGTTAGGTTTACAAAAAAGTCGGTAGATAGCGTGCCTACATTATCGGTAAATACGCCATGTTTAGTGCCTGCGTAGTTTGTGCCTAGTACACGCATGCCGCCCATAAGTGCAGTCATTTCTGGTGCTGTTAAGCCCATTAATTGGCTGCGCTCTAACAATAGCTCTTCTGAGGATACGCTAAAGTCATTTTTAAGGTAGTTTCTAAATCCATCATGAACAGGCTCAAGCGGATCGAACGATTCTGCATCAGTCATTTCGTCTGTTGCGTCCCCTCGTCCTGGTGCAAATGGTACTGTTACATTAACACCGGCTTGTTTTGCAGCTTGCTCTACAGCCGCTGTACCACCTAAAACGATTAAATCAGCCATGCTTACTGGCTTAGATAAACCCGCCTGTACTTTTTCAAGGGCACTAAGCACACTTGCTAAGCGCTCTGGCTCATTACCTTGCCAATCTTTTTGTGGTGCTAAACGAATACGTGCGCCATTTGCGCCACCGCGTTTATCAGAACCACGATACGTACGTGCACTATCCCACGCTGTATTTATTAAATCACTTGCACTTACACCGCAATCAAGTAGCTGTGCTTTTAAGCTTGTGATTTCATCGTCTGATAATGTGTAATCAACTGCTGGAATAGGATCTTGCCAAATTAGGTCTTCGCTTGGTACATCTTTACCTAAGTAACATGCTTTAGGACCTAAATCGCGGTGAGTTAGCTTAAACCATGCGCGTGCAAATACATCAGAGAAGTATTCAAAGTCGTTATAAAAACGCTCAATTATTTTACGGTACGCAGGGTCCACTTTCATGGCCATATCGGCATCGGTCATCATTGGGTTTAAACGAATTGATGGATCTTCTACGTCTACTGGTTTGTCTTCTTCTTTAATATTTACAGGTTCCCACTGATGAGCGCCAGCTGGGCTTTTAGTGAGTTCCCATTCGTAATTTAAAAGTAAGTGGCAGTATCCGTTATCCCATGTAGTTGGGTGTGTGGTCCATGCGCCTTCAAGGCCTGAAGTTACAGTATGACGACCAAAGCCGCCTTCTTTGGTGCTGTTCCAACCTAAACCTTGCTCGTGTACGTCTGCTGCTTCTGGCTCTGGACCTAAGTGCTCTGCTTTACCATTACCGTGAGTTTTACCTACTGTATGGCCGCCCACTGTTAGCGCTGCGGTTTCTTCATCGTCCATTGCCATGCGAGCAAATGTTTCACGTACGTGATCTGCCGTTTTTTGTGGATCTGGTATACCATTAACACCTTCAGGGTTAACGTAAATTAGGCCCATTTGTACTGCGGCTAATGGGTTTTCCATGGTGTCTGGTTTTTCTACATTGTCGTAGCGTTCATCACTTGGTGCTAACCATTCTTTTTCTGCACCCCAGTAAATATCTTTTTCTGGATGCCAAATGTCTTCACGGCCGCCCGCAAAACCATAAATTTTAAGACCCATTGATTCGTATGCCATATTACCAGCAAGAATAAATAAATCGGCCCATGAGAGTTTGTTACCGTATTTTTTCTTAAGTGGCCATAAAAGTCTGCGTGCTTTATCTAAGCTTGCGTTATCTGGCCATGAATTTAAAGGCGAGAAACGTTGGTTACCGGTACTTGCGCCACCACGACCATCAGATAAACGGTACGTACCCGCTGAGTGCCATGCCATACGAATCATTAAACCACCGTAATGGCCCCAATCGGCAGGCCACCAATCTTGGCTGTCGGTCATAAAGGTTTTTAAGTCGGCTTTTACTTCGTCTAAATCTAGAGATTTAAATTCTTCTGCGTAGTTAAAATTAGTGCCGTATGGATTTGATTTAGTATCGTGTTGATGAAGAATGTCTAAGTTGAGTGTGTTTGGCCACCAATCGGTGTTTACTTTAGAAACAACTGAATTACTACCGTGCATAACAGGGCATTTACCCGCTGTTGGCTTGCTCATTGTGAAATCCTTAAAATAGAAAAGTAAAATACTTAATCAATCAGTATTATTGCTTATGTGTTTATAACTTTTTAAAAAGTAACGGTTATTTTTATTTAATAGGCTTACTTTTTACTCAGCGTGCCTACCTAAGTGCTTACGTATCCTTAATATAGGCGTATAAATTATGCTACGCCAGCCTCAACATACTATTTAAAACGATTGCTCCAATTTATATTTTTGATTGCCCTTACGTTAACGATGTATTTAACAATAGGCTTAAAGTGGCGTTTAAAATAATAGTAAAAAAGTCAGATGGCGCGCATATAAAGCATTACGCAAAATAAAAATTCAAAATCGGTGAATTAACCTTAATCTTTTTACTAGACCTGTGATCGAATTGAAAAATTTCGGCGTAATAGTATATGAAGGGTTTGAAAGTGGCTTTAGTTTACTAAAGCGCACATTGGAATACCCCCCTTCACCATGAAATTGTAGTTAGATAGTTATAATGATAAAGGTGCATTACTTAAGCCCAATGCACCTTTACTTTATAAACCGAATACTTTGAGTATTCTTATATTTTTAACTAGTTGAATTGAATTAAGTATTTGTTCATAAAGATTCAGTTAGTATGAAGTTGTTCTCCTGTGAATCCCTACGACATATTGTTGTTTTAAGCAGTTTTTGCCAGCTCACCTTGAGCTGGTTTTTTTTTGCCTATTTTTACTCAAATTACCTGAGCATGGGTAATATGCTCACGCTTTACCCTATTATTGCTAAGCTCACTAGGCTAAATAAATTTTACAACTATTGCTCCTATCTAAATTAGGTCAATTTTAATCCACAAAGAACAACACGCCCTAGTGCCATTAAGCCCTGCATGTTAAAGTTATTACAGTAATTAATTTAATTAGGCGTACCAATGCGTTATTACCTATCTGTACTTTTTGTTTGTTTAAATTTGTTTTCAGGCATAGTGAACTCTGCTGAAAAGCAACCAGCTTCACCTACAGCACAACAAGAGCAACAAGCTCTTCAACAACTCAAAGAGCCTATGTATAAGCCGCTAATGGAGCGCTACATATTAGATGAGCTAAAAGCAGTTAGGCAAGATCAGCAAAAGCTTCGTGAAGATGTAACTAAGCAGGTTACTCATGCGCAGCTTGATACTGCCGATCGCGCATTAACGTACACTACAGATACCATTAATAATGTGTTTTTTATAATTACCGCTACGGCGTCGATTTTAGTTTTAGTGGGTTGGAACTCGTTGCGCGATGTTAAAAACAAAGTAGAAGATATTGTAAATACGCGTGTGAGTGTAATTACAGACGAGTATGAAGACCGATTAAAAATTCTTGAAGAAAAACTACGCGTTCGCTCAGAAGAAATACTCAGCAACCAAGAGCGCATATCGGTGACTAACGAAGTTCATTCGTTGTGGATGCGCGCAAACCTAGAAAGTGATTTTGCAAATAAAATTGAAATTTTTGATGAAATACTCAATCGCAAACCTGAAGATGTTGAAGCCATTGCTTATAAAGCCGATGCACTACTAGAAATTAATGAAACAGCACAAGCCATTGAGCTGTGTAATCAAGCTATTGATATAGATAGTGACTATGGTTATGCCTATTGGCAACGAGCATGTGCTTATGCACTAACACATAAGCATGCTGATGCCTTAGCCGATATTAAAATGGCACTTGAATACTCTCCAAACTTACGTAATGAATTATTACATGAGAGCGCATTTGCAAGCCTGCATGACAACGACAGCTTTAATACGATAGTGGCTGGTGAAGTTGTTTAAGCACTCAGAATTTGGCCTGTATGATTAGGCGCAACACCATAAAAAAGGGCCTTGGCCCTTTTTTTGTTTTTAAAGGTAAAGTTTGTTGTGTAATTAGAAGCTTAACTGCGCTCTACAAACTCAGCTCTAGCGTAGAGCTAAGATCAAAAGTGATTAATTCACAAAGAGGTTTAGAGACGCTGCGCTTTTAGAGAAGAGCTTAGAAGTTAAAATAATAAAAACAATCAGAAACTGTGCTTCTAACATGAGCAACAAGTCATACTCTAAACTTGGTATAAACACAGCTATTCGCGCAGGTTACAAGCTTTTAAAGCAACGCTTGTACTTTTATAATGCCGAGTCAGCATTGGTTTTGCTCTTCTCATTTGCTCCTCCTTTTCTTCTCTGCGTGCATATTGTTTTTTAGGGCTGTTATACACAAATAGGTTTAGAGATGCTGCGCTTTTAGAGTAGTTAGCTTAAGTGCTTCTCGCGCGAGCAAGCTTAGTGCCTACCTGAGAAACTTACACTCAGCAGTTTAATTTACCTGTAGACGCGCTGCTTGCAGGCGTTTAAAAACGTAGTTTTTAGGATGGTTGAATTAAATGCTACCCATTTTCTTCAGGCATAAAAAAAGCCGCATAAAATGCGGCTTTGGAGGTTAGTCTCACTTCACTTTGGGCGTGTCTCCAAAACTTAGTGAATACGTTACCAAGGAACTGTTATGTATTATTTAAGCTATTGACTCTAATGCAATTTTAACCATTTCGTTAAACGTGCTTTGACGCTCATCAGCAGGTGTTGCTTCACCGGTGATTACGTGGTCACTTACTGTAAATAATGCCATTGCATTTGCGCCGTATTCAGCTGCAACGCCATATAAACCGGCTGTTTCCATATCTACTGCTAGCATGCCTAACTTGTCTAAGTCTTTATAGAACGAGTCGTCTGCTTGGTAGAAAGTGTCGGTTGTAAATACGTTACCTACTTTTGCCTCTATTCCTAGCTCTTTAGCGGCGTTTACACCGTTTAAAAGTAGGTCAAAGTTAGCAATAGCAGCAAAATCGTAGCCACGAACACGTGCTCGGTTTACATTTGAATCTGTGCTTGCACCTTGTGCAAAAATTACGTCACGGATTTTGATATCTGTGCCAATACCACCACACGTACCAATACGTATAATATTTTTAACGCCAAAGCTTACAATTAGCTCACGTGCATAAATAGACATTGATGGAATGCCCATGCCTGAACCCATGATGCTTACTGGCTTACCTTTGTAAGTACCAGTGAAACCGTACATGTTACGAACACCTGTAACTTGTACTGCATCATCTAAAAAGTTTTCAGCAATATATTGCGCACGTAGCGGATCGCCTGGCATTAATACTGTTTCGGCGAAATCACCAACGTTTGCACTGATATGCGGAGTACTCATTAATTGTTTTCCTTTTTATTTGGCGTTGTTAGCTCATTTAAAAAGCTGTCGCCGTAATCAAGCGCAGATAAGTTAAACCACTGTGCCAGTGTTTGACCGATATCTGCAAAGCTGTTGCGTTCACCTAGTGGTGTGTTACTCATACCTGGTTTATATGCAATAACCGGTACGTATTCGCGAGTGTGCTCAGAACCTGGAAAGGTTGGGTCACAACCGTGATCTGCAGTGATCATTAATATGTCATCTGCGTTTAACTGCTTTAGTATAGTTGGTAAATAGTCATCAAATTCTTTTAATGCTTTTGCATAACCTACTGGGTTACGGCGATGACCAAATTTTTCATCAAAATCAACTAGGTTAGTAAAGATTAAGCTATGATCTGGTGCGCTTTTCATTACTTCGCTGGTTTTTTCTAGCAAGTTCATAAGCCCAGGTGCTTTATGCTTTTGGGTTATGCCCTGATGCGCGTAAATATCTGAAATTTTACCAATACTAATTACTTCGCCGCCGTCTTTTGCTAACACATCTAGCAATGTTGGTGCTGGCGGAAGCACTGAATAGTCGCGACGATTACCCGTTCGAGCAAAGTCTTGGCTATTTGAACCCAAAAATGGCCGCGCAATCACTCGTCCTATATTCATTTCATCAAGTAGCGCCCGTGCGATTTCGCAAACTTGATAAAGCTTCTCTAGGCCGAATGACTCTTCATGCGCGGCTATTTGAAACACGCTATCAGCTGAGGTGTAACAGATTGGTTTACCTGTTTTTACGTGCTCTTCACCTAGCTGTTCTAAAATGGTTGTTCCCGATGCATGGCAGTTGCCTAAAATGCCAGGAATACCAGTACGAGCTATAAACTCGTCTATAAATTCTTGTGGGAAACTTGGCTGTGTTTTTGGGAAATATCCCCAATCAAATAACACAGGTACTCCTGCCATTTCCCAATGACCTGATGGCGTGTCTTTTCCGCTAGATAATTCTTTAGCGTAACCCCATGCCCCTTGAGAAGCTTGGCGGTCTGAAATTAAACACGGTTCTCCACCGGCAGCTTCACATGCATCCACTAACCCAAGTTTTGATAGGTTAGGAAGCGATAATGCAGCGCCTGTTTCGTCGTAATATGCTTTTAGTAAGTGAGCGAATGTATTAGCCCCAAGATCGCCGAATTTATCTGCATCTGGTGCTGCACCGATTCCTAGGCTATCTGCCATTAAGATAATTGCTCTTGCCATTTTGACCTCACTTTGATTCTAGGTGGTTACTTTATCCGCTGATCGATTTTTCCGTACAGGACAAAAGTCCTGTTTCATAAAACCTAAACATTATAAATTTGCATTCTTAAGCGAAGCAAAAGAGATTAATCGTGTCTTTTTTGCTATTGTGATCTACCAACAATATATCCTTCTGTGTGGGTGAGAACTTTAGTGACACGAACTACTATTATAGCTATTGCAGGCGCGTCTGCGTCGGGCAAATCTCTTTTTAGCCAAACTATATACAATGAATTGGTTAATGAGCTTGAACCAGGCGCTATCGCCATTATTGAAGAAGATGCTTACTACAAGGATCAGTCGCATTTACCGATGGCGCATCGTACGCAAACGAATTACGACCATCCTGATGCATTTGAACATGCGTTAATGCTTGAGCATTTAACACAGCTTCGTAGTGGAAATTCAGTTGAAGTACCAACGTATGATTATGCACAGCATACACGTAGCGAGAAAACTCGCCGAGTGCCTGCTGCTAAAATACTCATTGTTGAAGGTATTTTATTATTGAGTGACAAAGCGCTTAATAAAGAATTTGATATTAAGGTGTTTATAGATACGCCTTTAGATATTTGCTTAATGCGTCGTATGCAACGTGATATGGAGCAACGAGGCAGAACATTACAATCTGTTGTTGAGCAGTATCAAGCAACTGTTAGACCGATGTTTTATCAATTTATTGAGCCTTCTAAGCATAACGCAGATTTAGTTGTGACTCGAGGCGGTATGAACCGCGTTGCGATTGATATAATAAAAAGTAAGATAAAATATTTACTACAAGAATAACAACGGGAAACATTTGTATGACAACATTTATGAGCTTAGTGGGCATGTGTGTGCTACTAAGCATTGCCTTTGCGGCATCAACTAATCGCAAGGCAATTAATTTAAGAACCGTTGGTATAGCATTTGCGATGCAAGTTGTTATTGGCGGTTTTGTCCTGTTTTTTGAAGCAGGAAAAAATGTGTTAACGAGCATGTCAGCAGCCGTATCGTCGGTTATTGGTTATGCAAACGACGGTATTGGGTTTTTGTTTGGCCCACTTGCCTCACAAGACACATTAGGTTTTATTTTTGCGATTCAAGTTTTGCCCGTTATCGTGTTTTTCTCAGCACTTGTTGCTGTGTTGTATCACCTTGGCATCATGGATTGGATAATTAGGATTTTAGGCGGCGGTTTACAAAAATTATTGAAAACCTCTCGCACAGAATCGCTTTCAGCGACAGCAAATATTTTTGTTGGCCAAACTGAAGCACCGCTAATAGTTAAGCCATTTATAGCAACAATGACTAAATCGGAATTGTTTGCAGTGATGGTAGGTGGCTTAGCCACTGTGGCAGGCTCTGTAATGGCCGGTTACGTTATTATTGGCGTAGATCTTAAGTATTTAATAGCAGCGAGCTTTATGGCTGCTCCAGGTGGTTTTTTAATGGCCAAGATGATTGTGCCAGAAACTGAAACGCCTAAAGATAACTTAGCTGATTTAGATTTAGATGACGAAGATAAGCCTGTAAATGTAATTGATGCAGCTGCATCAGGTGCAGCAAACGGTATGCATTTAGCACTTAATGTAGGTGCAATGTTACTTGCTTTTGTAGCGCTAATTGCACTACTAAACGGTTTATTAGGTGGTATTGGTGGGTGGTTTGATTACCCAACATTAACGCTTCAAGAAATATTAGGTTATGTATTTGCTCCTGTTGCATGGTTACTAGGTGTGCCATGGGATGAAGCAATTATAGCCGGCAGCTTTATTGGTCAAAAGATAGTAGTGAACGAGTTTGTTGCTTACTTAGACTTTATAAATTATCGCGATACGTTAAGCGCGCACACACAAGCAATTGTTACTTTTGCTCTATGTGGCTTTGCTAACTTATCATCGATAGCCATTTTACTAGGTGGGTTAGGCGGTATGGCGCCTAGTCGGCGGAAGGATATCGCACGCTTAGGGCTCAGAGCAGTGTTAGCAGGATCTATGGCTAACCTTATGAGCGCAGCAATTGCTGGGTTTTTCCTCTCGCTAGCTTAGAAACTTATTGAGATGAACACCGGTGTTGCAAAACAAGAGGATAGCGCTTTAAGGGGTTAAAGCTCTATCTGACTTGAACGATACTTCACCAAGGGCCGCAAGGCCCTTTTATCGTTTTAGGCCTTCCACATTTATACACTCCCCCACCTTTAAGCTATTTAACCTTATTTATGGTTATATATAACTCAAATAAACCAATATCTTAGTAACAAAGTCACATAAATATTTTTTGTGTTTTTCGTATTTTCAGCCACACTTATATTACTTAAGCTAACCGACTAACGATCCGCTATTGTGAAATATATTCTTTATTCTCTTTTTTTAATTTGCTCTGTGTATGTTCAAGCAAAAGAACCCATCCTTGTTGTTACAGAGTTAGCACCGCCAAACCAGGTGTTGATTGATGGTGAGGTAGCAGGTGAAGGTACTCAATTTATTAGGGATATATTTGCTGAGGCTGATCTAACACCTAACATTCAAATGTACCCTTGGGCACGTGCTTATAAAATTGCAGATGAGCTTAAAAATACCTTTATATACAGCCTTGCACGCACTGTAGAGCGAGAAGACAAATTTTATTGGATAGGACCTGTCGGACGTTTTGAACTAGGCTTTATTGGCCTATCAGAGCGAGATGATCTTATTATAAACACTACTGAACAAGCCAAAGTGTACAAAATTGCTATGCAGCGCAATGATTTTTCAACACAAACCCTCGCAAAACTGGGGTTTGAAGTTGTTTTAACCTCTGATATTCAAAAGTCATACTCTTTACTACTCGCTAAAAAAGTAGATTTAATTGTAGACGATCCTTTATATATGCAGCAGATGAGTGATTATCTAAAGCTCAAACCAGCACACTTAAAGTTTATTTATAAAATAGATGAGCTAACAATTGATGCTTATTTAGCTGCGAATAAAAAAACAGATATGCATTTAATAGAATCACTGCAAGCTGCATTTTTAAAAATAAAGCAAAAGAAAGGGCTGCCTTACTGGTACTAACATTAGCGCTTATAACGTTTTTTATAAGCCGAAAAGTTATCCTTCTTTTTAAGCTTTTCAAACTCCCTATTAAAACGCTCTACAATGTAATTGGGTACTGATTTATTAAACGCGATGTAGTTACCTGCTATCTCAGGTAATGGTAATTCCTGCAGCCTAACGACATCGTCTTCACTATACCCAAAAGGCGAAAGTTGATAACCAATGGTGTATTCAGAGCCTAAAATCAAATCTATTTTACTATTTAAAAACAAGTGCATATATTGCTTTTCATCACCTATGGACAAAAGGTTTTTACCTGCTTCAAACCCTACTTTTTTAATTATGGATTCGTAAATATCCCCTCTTACGATAGCAAGTGAAAACTGCTTTGCTTCATTTAAGCTATTCATTTTTAACTGAGTATTTTTTTTAAGTTTATAAAAAAATGTTTCACTGGATGCCAAAGGCCCTACCCAATTAAAAATAGGCGTTCTTTGAGATGTTTTAGCGATAGAGATAATACCTGAATGCTTATCTTTTTGGGCTAGGCTGTAAGCACGTTTCCAAGGAAGTATTTTAAATTCACAGGTAATGTCTGACGCAATGCATACATCTTTTACAATATCGAGATTTATGCCAACAAGTTGACCCGCTTTGTTTTCAAAATTGTATGGCGAAAAGTGCTCAGTGTAGACCGTGAGCTTGAAACCTTCAGCCTGTGCGTAATGACTGATAAATATAAAAACAAGTATAAGGAAGGATTTAATGATAACGATACCTACTGATGAACTTACATTAATAATAGGTGCAGCTTAGGTTGAGTCAAATTTCAGACACAAAAAAAGCGCCTTAAGCGCTTTTTTTCATTTTACTTAAAAAGTAAAATTATACAGCTGTGATGTTATCAGCTTGTGGACCTTTTTGACCTTGTGAAAGAGTGAACTCTACACGTTGGCCTTCAGCTAAAGTTTTGAAACCTTCGCTTTTGATTGCTGAGAAATGTGCGAAAACGTCTGGGCCATTTTCTTGCTCGATGAAACCAAAACCTTTAGACTCGTTGAACCACTTAACTGTACCTGATACGATGTTAGACATTGTAATATCCTGATATAAAATAAAAAATATGCTCATAAGAGCGGGTGTAGCAAAAAATGAGATGGTACTTTAAAAACTTCAGGACGGTACTACAAGTATTACTTATACAACATCGAAATGGAGATTTATAGCTTACATGCTTTCTTTCTAGCTGCAGCCCACTATATAGATTTTTTAAAATATGTCAAGTACCTATCTATAATCAGAGTGATAAACAACCAAAGCCGCTTTCCTTGGTTATTAAAATTCAAATTCTAATGCGAGCCTAAAACTATGATTTTTTTCTGATTGGCTTATCTCAGTGATAAAACCCGCTTCCCATTTTAACTGCTTTTGTCCATCAAAACGCTGCAAACCTATAAACCCAGGCCCTATGCCAACAAAGTCTTCTCCTACGTACACCTCAATAGATGGCTGAAAAGCAGAACGATATCGATAGCGATATTGCGCTCTAAACTCGCTTTCCCATTCATTTTGTATATCCTGCCCCCACTCGTAAACCAAAAAAGTATTCATAGTTAAGCTTGTTTTGCCAAACTCTTTTTCGATCACAAAACCCGAAGTTGCTTCATACACATCTTCATTATGTTTTTTTTCAAGCTCAAATAATGCCCCCCAATCAGCCCATAATTTACCTTGCTCAATTAATTGCCAACGTAGCTCAAGCTCATAAGCTTCTAAACCAAAGTCGCCGTTATCGTCTCGCTCACCAACTATGTAACCTTCTAGTGCCATTGTATCGTTAATAGCACCACCGCCACCCAAACGCTGCGCTAGTATGTTGCCACTATCTGTTTGGTGCGACACTAATCGCCACTCAAACTCACGCTCAAAAGGCAAAACATAGGGATGGTATACCTTATCAACAACAATACCATCGGCCTTTGCTTGGATTGAGAATACCAACAAACAAAGAGCGGTAAAACTAAGCGCTAAATATAGGTTAAGTGCTTTCATACACGTTCCTTAGTTATTGAAGCTGGAATAACGTAACAAAGTAATAAAAATAATACGCTGCTTGTACTATATATAAGTACACTCATTAAATCAGGAGTGGCCTCGTAACCAACCAGAGCACGCAGTACGCGGCCTAGCTCAGAGTTTTCGCTTAACAAATTACGTAAATCCCACACTGTTGAGGTGTTGGTAATTAAATCTATTTGACTTGCCAAATCCAGTGCAACTAATAACTTAGCCGCGCTGTTAAAAGCAAGCAAAGTAAAAAGCAGATACATACCAAAGCGGTACTTAATTGCATTCATTAAAAAGTACAGCAATACGCTAAAACTTAAACAAATCCCAACACCTAATAAAGTGCCAATAAATAAGCTTTGCCCTGCATTACTATTTTGCCAAAAACTGGTGAGGTAAATAATATAGTGGCTTAAATACAGCGTTATTGTGCTTATAACTGCGATATAAAATGCCGCTGATATTTGCTTTAGTGCAAATACCAATACAGCAATAAATATAGTGATACATAGCCCTATTTGTGAGTACTCTAACCCTTGGTGTTTAAACCATTGGCTCACCCATGATGCGCTTTGCATGTACAAAAACGACATGAGCGCGCCAATTAATAAAGCAGACCCTATTTTTAAAGCGCTTTGTTTTTTAACTACTTGTAGTAGCACTAATAAAATAGCCACCGGTAGTAATTGATTAAGGCTCATGACTAAACTAGTTATTAGCATGCTGCGCCCCTTCATCGCTAACTATTACAACGCCCCTTGCTGTATTGGGCGAAAACTCACCAAAAAACTCGTAATGCCCTTTACTTAGCGGTCCTATATAAATAATGCTTTTACGATTTGGGTAGAGTACTTTTTCTCTGTTTAGATCAAAGCTATCAAACTCTTCTGGTGTGCTGTCTTGGTTTTCTATCAATAGTTTTACTTTTTTATTCGCGGGAATGGTAATTTGCGAGGGATAAAACAAATGATCTTTTAAAATAATAAGGTACTCTTTACTCGCCGCGTTAAACGACAAAAATAGCAAACAACAAAGGCACCGATTAAATAAACGTTTAGTCACTTTTTACTCCTGTAAAAGTAACCTTAACGGTTAGTCCGCCTAAAGGGCTATTCGCTAAATGAATAGTTGCGCCATAAATAGCAATTATGTGTTGAACAATCGCCATACCTAAACCGGCACCTTGCTCGCCTGATGGATGCTGATCGCCACCTACGCGATAAAAGCGATTGAATATTCGCTCTTTTTGCTCTTCAGTCATACCCGCACCAGAATCATCAATTTGCCAACTAAAGCCGTTATTACTTGATACTAATTTAATTATAATTTGACCATTATTGGGTGCGTATTTTATGGCATTGCTAAGTAAGTTAGCGATAAGCGTGGTTAATGTAAACTCATCACCATTAATAATAAAATCATCGCCTTCAAGACTAATGGTTTGGTTTTTTTCATCTATTTTGTCGTATTGCTCCGATACGACTTGCTGAGTAATCGTTAGTAATGATTGTTCGCTAAACTGCCTCTGCCATTGTTCAGGCTGGGTGCGCCCTAAAATTAGCATTTGTTCAACAATATTACTTAAGCGATTAATGCCCTGCGACATAGCTTGTAATTCTTGATGGTCTTGCAGATTACTTTGTTTATTAGCCAAATTATGTACGTTAATTTTTAAACTACTAAGTGGAGTACGTAATTCGTGAGCTGCATCTGAGGCAAAAAATCGCTCCCGTAAGTAGGCTGTTTCTACGCGTTTAAATAAGACGTTTAAACGATTAATAACAGGTTTAATTTCTTCGTCAGTTACTTGCCAGTTAATTGGCGTAAAGTCGTTAGCTTGGCGAGACGCCAACTGCTTAGATAATCGAGTAAGAGGGGCTAATGCGTATTTAACAAAAAAGCTAATAAAAATAGCAAGCAGAGGGACTGCCCATAGCATAGGTAACATTGCAGATAAAATAACGGCTTCAGCTAATTCAAAACGCTTTGCCATAGGTTCAGCAACGATGATTTTACGGGTGTTTTTACTCATCACAAATACCCGCATACGCTGCCCTGCTACATTGGCCGTTTGAAAGCCCTCGCTAAAACTAATTTGGTTATTCGTTAAACTCGATGAGCCACTAAGTAAATTATTATTTTGCCAAATTTGATACAACAACTGAGCGCTATTATTACTTACTTGTACTGCATCTGTGCTTAGTGCCAATGGTTGCTCAATTAAAACGCCAGCTACTATTTTAAGTTCATCATCAAGCAAACTTTCGCCGTGGTGCATACTTTTTTGATAGCCTTTTACTAATGCTAAAAAGCAAGTTAGCACCATCATTGAAAGTAAAATTAAGGTCAGACGTTTACGAATAGACATTTTCAACCTCGAAAAACAAATACACTCTAACGCTTACCAACCACGTAGCCAATGCCACGTAAGGTTTTAATAAAATCACTAGGGAATTTTTTACGAAGATGATGAATATGCACCTCTATGGCATTAGAGCCAACTTCTTCACCCCATTGGTAAAGTTTGTTTTCGAGTTGTTGTTTTGATTGTACCCTTCCCTGATTTTCCATCAGCGCTTTTAAAAGCATGTATTCTCTTCGCGGTAGCGTAAGTGACTGCCCACTTAGTTTAACTGTATGAGCAGAGGTATCCATTACTACATCACCACAGCGCAATAAGCTTGACTGAGTTTGGTTAATGCGCCGGCTTGCTACACGTAATCGAGCAAATAACTCAGCAGGGTCAAACGGCTTTGCAAGGTAATCATCTGCCCCCATATCGAGCCCTTGGACTTTGTCGTCAATACTGCCGCGAGCAGTTAAAATAACCACAGGAATAACTTTTTTTTGCGCTTTAATATGCTTTAAAACTTGCGAACCGTCGCCATCAGGCAATCCTAAATCGAGAATAACAAGCTCAATCTCACCACTAGAAAGGCACTCTAAGGCGTGCTTTACTGTGCCACTGTGCTCTACGCTGTAGCCCTCTTGGCGCAAAGAGCGAATAAGCCCTTGCGCCACTAAATGATCGTCCTCAACGAGTAATAAATGCATTATGTGTTTATCTTTTTAATTTTTTATCTACTTTTGCCAATAGCTGACTTATTGCTTGTTGACGATATTTATCTGCTTTTGCCCGAGTATCACGAATCCCAGCAGCTTGTGCTACAAGTAGTCGTGCTTTAGCTTGTTTATAATCGCCTTCGTCATACAAGTATTCACCGTATAAGTAATTAGTATCAATGCCTTCGAGATTAAAAGCGAGCGCTTGTTTAAATAATTTTTCAGCTTTGTCGTCATCACCAAAACCAATTGGCCAGCCAGGTACTTTGCTATAAAGCGTTGCAAGGCTTGCGTAAGCTGAGCCATTTAATGCAGTGCCATCAATCGAGAGTGCATTTTCGAGTGACGCTTTTGCTTCTTTTGCTAAACCAAGTGCGCCCAAGCCCCCTTTTGCGCCAGCAAAACTAGCTAACACAATGCCATTCCAAATATGTGTTTGCGCTGAGCTTGGATAGTTTTTAACAAATAATGCGCTTTGCTCACTTAGTTGCGTAAACGCGTCTATTTGCGCATCGTCTTCAAGTTCGTAATTAGCAATTGCCCACTTTTGTTGAATATCGGTTAAGTCTTGCGCTTCATCTGCGTGTACTGCAGTTGCAAATACAGAGGTTAGTATTAAATAAAATGTGAGTGTAAATTTATACATAATTTTGCCCTTGTGTGTTTGTTAACTTAAAAAACGTTTAATTTTAGGAAGTTGCTTTGCAATAGCGTTATCAACAACGCTTGGGAATACGCCATTTATGCGTGCAAATAATTTTTCAGGGAAACCAATAAAGCGCCTTGTTTGGTTTGAACTTATAAGAGCTAATAACTCTTGAGCAACTAATTCTGGCGAGTCCATTTTATTGCCGAGCTCTTTATTCATTGCCCGCGCTTTACTGCTATTAATAGATGTATCTGTTGCTCTTGGTGCTAAATAGGTCACTTTAATGCCTGAGCCGTTAAGCTCACGAGAGAGCGCTTCTGTAAAGCCACGTAAACCGAATTTACTGGCGCAATAAAGCGTTTGAAACGGGTAGCCAATACTGCCAAACGATGATCCCACGTTAACAATAGTGCCTTTGGTATACGCTAACTGCCCTAAAAATAGCTGGCATAATTTAATAGGCACCGACAAATTAGTAATGAGCATATTATCTATTTGCTCATTACTTGTGTGCTCAAGGCTTTGCATTGTATTTATACCTGCGTTATTAATAAGTAATTTAACGCCGCCGAGTTGCTTGGCTTTTATTGCTAGGTTAATACGTGTTGTATCGTCGGTTAAATCGCCCGTAAATATTTCACTGTCTGGGCATGCACGGCTCAGTTTTTCAAGGGCTTGGGTATTTCGCCCTACAAGCAGTAACTTCCACCCTTTTGCATATAGGGCTTTAGCAATCGCTTGCCCTATTCCGCCTGTTGCACCAGTGAGCACACACAAAGAACTACTCATACCAATTTGCCTTGTACACTTGCTTTAAAAAATGGTTCGTCATCGAGTCCACGAAATATATCGCCGTATAAACGATAAAAGCGCTTTGCACCATGAATTATGGCTTGTTGATCCGTCTCGTCTGTTATTTGATTCATTAGGTTTTCAAAAAACTTTACATGCTCTATATCAAGCGCGCCGTGAGAGGTTAAATAACTAAATGCTTTTTTAGGTAAGCCCACAGCATTTGCAATGTTTGAAGCCGCGCCATCAGCAAGCGCTATAGAAGTGCCTTCAAGCACATGCACCATGCCAAAAAAGCTCAACGGATTTTTACGTGCAATGGAGTCGTACGCATACGACACCATCATTTCGGTAGCAAATTGCGGCTGACTACACCGTACTGTTTCTTTGTCAAAACCACATGCTGCAATGTCATTAAGTACCCACTCTTGATGACCAATCTCTTCTTCAATATATTCTGCGACGGCTTCGCGCAGCCATTCTTGATCGTCGGTTAATCGCGCACCAACCGACATCATTAATGGCACGGTGTGCTTAACATGGTGATACGCTTGCGCTAAAAACGAGGCGTATTCTTCAAGTGATGCTTCGCCTTTAAAAACACGCTGAATAATAGGCGCTGTGAGCAGATAGTTTTGCTCTTGTTTAGTTTGCTCTTTAAGGGTGTTAAAAAAATCACTCATTAATTACTTCTCCAAGTCGGTAAAATTGATCAAATACAGCATGGTACTGCTTACTTATGGCATCTCGTTTTGGGCGATTATTTGTTGTTAATAATCCTTGTTGCACACTGAATGGGGCAGCTAAACGATGCCACTTTTGAATTCGAGCATAGTCGGGTAGTTGTTTATTAATTTCGTTAACGTATTGAGCTAACGCTGGGTTACTTAGCTTTGTATCGGCGTAAATAATGGCACTGAGAAAAGGTCGCCCCTCACCAAACACAACCGCTTGTAAAATACCGCTTTGACTGAGTAATAGTGATTCAGGCCACTCGGCACTGATATTGCGCCCCATGCTGGTAATAATTAGATTTTTTAATCGGCCTTTAATAAATAAGGTATTTTGATGCTGTTCGACCAAGTCGCCAGTTGCATACCACTGGTTTTTGTCGTGAGGTTGATGATTTAAGTAACCTAAAAACAAATCGCCTTTTATAAAAAGCTGACCATTTTCAATTTTGGTTTGAATATGAGGTAACACAGAGCCGGCACTGTGGATGTTATCGTTTGTGGGTGTATTTAAACTAACGACAGATGCCGCCTCAGAAAGTCCATAACCTTGGTAAACCGGTAAGTTTAAGCTACGCGCTTTAACTATTAGCATTTCGCTGACACGCGCACCACCTACGGCAATAAACTGTAACGAACTAGGCGGTTGCCAACCATCTTCTGCAAAAGTAACTAAGCATGCTAATAGTTCAGGCACTAAAATAAGCGTATTTGGCTTAACTTTATCAATCGCAGCAATAAGCTGTGCGGGCTGTTTTAATGCAGTACCAACAAAGCCTAATTCATTTAACGGCATTAAATGCACTGTACCGCCACTTTTTAAAGGGGCATACACACCGGCTATATTTTCAAGCAATACAGCAAGTGGTAATAAACACAAATGAACAGGCTTTTTAATGTTAATTTTATCGCACAGAGATTGCGCTACCTGCATTTGACTCTTTGCAGATAAACACACGCCCTTTGGTTGCCCGGTTGATCCTGATGTAAATGTTACTTTTTGAGTTTCTGGGAAATAACTGACGGGTTTAGCTACAACGATTTCGTAAATATATAATGTGTAACACTCAAATAAAGTAATTGATGCAGCCGGCTCCCCAAGTAAAGGGTTTGCCGTGTCGCTCATAAATACATTAGCGCCACATTGAGCTAGTACATATTGAGTTTGTTGTTCACTAAAAAAGTGAGCAATTGGCACAGCCACTTTATTAGAAACTGCAGCAGCGGCATCAATAACAAGCCAAGCTGGCGTATTATCGAGCTTATAAGCAATACATTTGCCGTTAAAGCTATATAGTATTTTTACTACTTTTTGTATTTGCTGGTTAAACTCATCACCGTTAATTTCAAGTGTTTGCTCTTTATTATGGGCAATAATTAATGGCGGTACTGAATGTGTATTATAGTAATTCATACGTTCACCAATGCATTTACCAAAGAATTGATATTTGAGTGGTTTTGCTGCGTCAAACTATAAAGCATTGGGGTATTTAATACTTGTTGGTGAGCTTGCTCTAAACTCACAACGCATACGGTAGGCTGATTAGCGTAGTAACTTCCCCAACTTAGCGGATGCTCAACAACAAAACTGTTTGCCACAGCAATTTCAGTGCAGTTAACGCCTAATAAGCGCAGCAGTGCACGCACTTTTTTAGTGGCGCAAAATACTAAATGTTTTGCTCCTACACTTTGCAGGGCTTCATTAACAACAATAAAATGCCCAAGCGTTGCTTTGCGATGTGTAGAGCATAGATTGCCAAGCTCAAATACTTTATTACGCTGTGTGTTCTCAGGTAAAAAATGCTCAATGGGCTGTGCTAAGTATTGCTCTATAAATAGAGGGGCTGTTGCTTGCCTTAAACCCAATGTGCATTGCCCTTCGTTTGTCGTGTATTGGCAAAGTAATGGCATAAAAGAGGTAAGCGTGGCGTTGTAAGCGACTAAAAACCCTTCTTTAACTGTGTTTTCTAACGCACTTCTATGCTCATCATTAACGCGAGCACTAACAAAGCGTGAGTTATTTTGAATATAAACGGGTGATGAAGGTAGGTGTGCTAATTGCATAAACATCGCTCATATAAAGTGTATGTTTGTAACTTAGCGAGCGAAACTTAAAGAAAACTTAAGAAACCTTAATTTAAATAAAAAAGCGCCTTAATTATTAAATTAAGGCGCTTCAGGATGAAAACTGTTTAAAGGCTTAATAAGCTAAGCTATTAAAAATTATAAGCTATCGACATTTTAAATTGCGTAGGCGCCCCCGGATAAACCCACAAAGCGTTGTAACTACTTTGAGCGTAGTCTTCATTAAAAATGTTATTAATGCTCACATTTAGCTCTGTTTTATCTGTTAAATTTAATTGACCAAACAGGCCGACCAATTGGTAACTTGGTAGTCTAAAGCTCAAATCTGCGGCATCACCTAGGCGGCTGCTGGTATATTGGTAACTTGCACCAAATTCAAGCTCTTTACCCATTAATGCTGTTTGATGGCTAAGTGTAAGGTTTAGATTGTTTTTTGGTACATTTACCAGTGGGCTGCCTTTTTCTATTGGCACGCCCCAATCGGCATTAATAATGTCGTTTGCTGTGGTGGCATCTATATAGGCGTACGATAAGTTAAATGCTGTTGCATCGGTAATATAGGTATTTAAATCAAGCTCAAACCCTTTGCTATCAGCTTTACCAATGGGAGCCGAAAAACCAACGTTTACTGGATCTGCCACTAACATATTACTTTTAGAAGCATCAAAAAGTGCCACAGTACCGTTTACACCTAGGTATTCAAACTTAGCACCAACTTCAAACGAGTCGCTGTACTCAAAGCCAAACGGGTCGCCGTTTGCATCAGTACCGCTCAGTGGTAAAAAGCCTTCAGAGTAACTGCTGTAAAAGGTTATTGTATTATTTAGTTCGTACACTACGCCAACGCGTGGGCTTATTTGGCTCTCAGAACTGGTTGAAAATACACCGCTGTTGGTTTCTAAAATATCTTGGTCTACGCTATCAAATCTAAGGCCAAGTAAAAGTTTAAACTTATCAGTGATATCCATTTGATCTTGAATGTAAATACCGTAAGCGTTTTGCTCTTCATCATTTTCATAAAGTAGCGAAACAGCAGGACGTTCACCAGAATAATCAGGCTCAAAAATATCAATAGTATAAGTGCCATTACCGCCACGATAACGAGAAAGCGCCGTGCGCAAATCGTATTTATATGCATCAATACCTATTAATAAATGATGCGTAATGCCGGCTGTATCTAAACGTCCGCTAACTTCAAACTTTACACTTAAATCTTCTACTTCGTAGTCGCGATAGCGCTGCTGGCGGGTAAGTGTGCGGCCATCGTCAAATAACGATTGGCGTGACGGTGCAAGTTCTGCATCTGACGAAAAACCCGTTAAGCTAGAGTCTCGATAATTTGCACCTACAACGAGTGACCATTCGTCGTTAATATCGTGGTTAAGCGTAATTTGGTGGCCTCGAGAGTAAACCTGCGTGCCTCCATCGTTTGGGTTACCCAAATAGCGCGTGCTTGGTACGGTGTCAAAATCGTTATCGAGTACAACAATACCACGATCGAATAGCTGAGCTAAATCTACGTATTCAAACTCATAAGTTACACTGGTCGATGCGTTTATTTGATGATAAATAGACGGCGTAATCACCTTTTTATTGGTGTATACCTCATCGCGGTAGCTGTCACTATCTTGCCATGCGCCATTTATTCTAAACGCGGTGGTATCGTTAATGCCGCTGGTGTAATCGCCTTCAACGCGATTAAAACTGTCGCTGCCTAAGCTTAGTTTTAGCTCACCTTGTGAATCAAACTGTGGCTTTTTAGTTACAATATTTACAGTCCCGCCTGGCTCTGATCGCCCATAAAGTGCTGAACCTGGGCCTTTTAGTACTTCAATGTAATCAATGTTAGATACATCACGCGGGCCGCTAAAACCACGCCCACCGCTAAAGCCATTAACTAAATAGCCCGATGGCATGTTTTCGTTACCCGAAAGGCCACGAATAGAAAAGCTATCCCACAATGCACCGCTATTGTTTTTACGTGAAATACTAGCTGAAAAATCAAGCGCATCTTGTAGTTGAGTAATTCCTTTTTTATTAAGCTCAGCACTATTAATACTAACTATAGATTGTGGCATTTGCTTTTGAGGAATATCACCGCGATAAGCTTGTTTATAAGTGACAGATATTTTTTCGATTTCTTCTTTTTGATCTTGGGCAATACTGGGCGCACTAATTCCTAGGCAGGCTAAATAAATTAAAGAGTACTTCATGTGATTGATTAACTAAGCAAGTGTTATAGTATAACAAAATTGTAGCATGTGTTACTTTATAACAAAACTTCTTTTTAAAAAATCACTGAGCGATTAATTAATGCACTAGCGACTGCCGTGTCATCACGTTAGTATAGTGTTCTACTTAAGTTACATAACGATAATTACATGAGCATAAAAACAAACGCGTTAATTTACTTTTTAGCTTTTTGCAGCGGTTTTTGCATTATGGGGATTGAACTTTTAGGAGGGAGAATTCTCGCCCCTTTTTTTGGTAGTAGCGTACATATTTGGGGCAGTATAATTACAGTATTTATGCTTAGTTTATCTTTTGGGTATTTACTTGGCGGTAAACTCAGCACTAAAAATGCATCACTTACCAAATATGGTTTAATATTTTTAATAGCCAGCATTATGGTGGTGCCTATTACATTATTTTCGCAGCCAATAATGGAATTTATATTTACCCATATTGAAGATAGCCGCTACGGCTCACTCTTAGCGTCAAGTGCTTTATTTTTTATACCTACCGTTATTTTAGGCATGATCTCGCCCTACTCTGTGCGCTTACTAGTAACCGATAGAGATAAAAGCGGCCAAGTGGCTGGGCGTTTATACTTTGTAAGTACGCTTGGTAGTGCACTGGGTACTATAATTACCTCGTTTTACTTTGTACTCGCGTTTGACGTAAATACTATTATTAGCGCCTTTGCTCTAACGCTTGGGTCACTGGGTTTAGTCGCGATTGTAATTAATACCTTGGCTAATAATAAGGAGCTTGCTCATGCTTAAATATCTACTACTGCCGTTAATTGCATTTTCGGGTTTTGCGTGCAGTAAAGTTATCCACGAAGAGCGCTCGCTTTATCGCAATATTATTGTTGAAGAAACGAGCGACTTACGTTGCCTTAAATTTAATACTAAAAGTAGCCAAACAAGCCAAAGCTGTATGTATAAAAACAATCCCGACAAACTTGTTTTTAATTACACTAAACTTACTTTTGCGAGCCTTTTAGTAGCCGATAATCCTAAAAATATACTTATTATAGGATTAGGAGGCGGTACGCTTTCTAACGTTATTCATGAGCTATACCCCACTGCAAAAATTCATAATGTTGAAATAGATCCCGCAGTAACTAAAGTTGCACGCGATTACTTTAACTTTATAGAAAACGATTTAGTGACATCAAGCGTGCAAGATGGCCGTATTTTTATAAAACGTGCCGCAATTAAAAAACAAAAGTACGATTGGATTATTTTGGATGCATTTAACGGCGACTATATTCCGGAGCATTTGCTTACTAAAGAGTTTTTTGAAGAAGTACAAAGCGTATTAGCCGAAGGCGGTGTTATAGCTGCAAATACGTTTTCAAGTAGTAAACTTTATCAGCATGAGTCGGCAACTTACCACGCTGTATTTGGCGACTTTATAAATGTAAGTCGCGAAAATCGTAGTAATCGTATTATTTTAGCGGGACTTAAATCAATGCCGAGCGAAGCGCAAATTAACACGCGTGTAAATGCTCTCGCCCCTAAATTAGTAAAATACGGTATAGACATAAAAGCGATTAGCCAATTTATGCAATTTACTAAAAACGACCAAGATTGGCCCGCAAATACAAAAGTACTTACCGATCAATACTCCCCTGCTAATTTACTTAACTTTTAAACTCCTGCTAAACCTCACCATTTCTACAAGTGAGGTTTAGCAAATATTTTACCATTTCCCACTCTTTCATATATTTACTTAGCAAGCTAAGTAATGATAAAATAGTTAGCTTGCTAACTATGTTGGGATGGCTATGCCTACACACAAACCTTTTCACGAAACACTCGATTTAACTGTTATCGGTAATATGGGCCGAGTTCATCGCTTATGCCGCGAAGCGGTAACCATTGCAGTTGAGCCTTTAGGGCTTACTCAATCGCGCTGGACTGCACTAATGCATATTAGTATGCGTGGTGAGGGACTAACACAACTTGAGCTTGCTAATAGCTTAGGGATAGAAATGCCTTCATTGACTCGTACGCTTAAGCAATTAGAGGAGCAATCGTTAATTGTTCGCCGTGTAGACAAACATGATAAGCGCAGTAAAAGACTCTATTTTACTGAGCAAAGTGATGCCATTTTACATTCATTGCAAGAGACTATTTCCGATATAAAAAATCAGTTATACAGCGGTTTATCTGTTGAGCAACTAGATGCGATTGCATTTGGTTTGATCAAAATAGAGCAAAACGCCCTTAAATGTATTCAAGTTAATAAGTAAGGCTAAAAATGACACCGGATCAAAAGTTTGCACGCTATGTAAGGTTTTCTCTCATAGGGTTTATCTTAGTATTTATTTACTATTTAGTGGCCGATATGGTTTTGCCTGTGACACCACAAGCACGTGTTTATCACCCTGTTGTGCAAATATCACCGCAAATTAGTGGCCGAGTCACTAGTGTGCAAGTTAGTAATAACCAATCAGTTAAAGCAGGCGATATATTATTTAGTATCGATGAAGGCCCATATAATTTAGCTAAAGAACAAGCTCAACTCGCCCTTGATGATGCCAAATTACAAAATAAACGCCTTGATACCAATGTTAAAGCGCTTGAGGCACAAATAAGTGCTGCAAACGCTAAACAGCATGAGCAAAAACTATTAAAAAGCAGAGGCGAAAAGCTCTATAAGCAAAAGTCTATATCGGAGCAAGAACTTGAAAGCATTCGTGCTAATTTTGAAGCGAGTAAAGCAAATGTTGCAGCCCTTGAAGCGCAGTTAGCTGAAGCGGTTTTAGCTAGAGGTGACTCAGGGAACAAAAACTTAGCCATGCGCCACGCTGCTAACCAGTTAGCGCAAGCTGAGCTAAATTTATCCTACACAAAAGTGCGCGCATTAAGTGACGGCGTAGTTGCTAACTTACAATTATTAAACGGCGCATACGCAGTTGCAGGCAGCCCGTTATTAGCTATTGTTGCTAAAAAGGCAGATTTAGTTGCCGACTTTAGAGAAAAGTCACTCACAAATATGAAGCAAGGCACCCAAGCGCGCGTAGTATTTGATAGCCGTCCAGGTGAAGTTTACGACGCAATACTTGAAACATTTGAAGCAGGCGTTAGCAGTGGTCAACTTAGTGCTAATGGTTTACTAAGTACAACAGAAACCAGTAATCGTTGGGTGCGTGATGCACAGCGTCAACGCATTCACTTAAAGCTCATTAATCATCAAGACTTAATAGCAAACATGCCTAGTGGCTCACGTGCAACAGTACAATTATTACCAGAATCAACAATTGGGCAATGGTTTGGCTCTGCACAAATCAGGTTTATTAGCTGGTTACACTACATTTATTAATGGAGGCTTTATGACTCAAATTGTTAGCCAAGGCCCACAATTAGACTCCAATGGCCTTCGCCAAGCACTGCGCATTGCAGGTGGGTGTACCCTTGGCTTTACTATTAGTGAATTAATGAACTGGCCCAATGGTATATTTTTTACCGTTTATCCTATGTTGATATTGGGCATGGTACCTACGTTAAGTCGTGGGCTTATAAATCAATTTATAGCATCTGCTGCATTTAGCGCACTTATAGTGCTGATAATGCAGGGATTATTTTCCCACTTACCAGTCGTTATGACATTGTTAGTGTTTGGTGTTTTCTGCTTTTTATTTCATAAAATGAGTAGCGGTAGTGCCTTTTTATTTGGCGCTTTAGGCGTGATCAGTCTTTCTATTCAGCTGCATTTTTCCAGCTATGTTGATCAAGGAAGCAGTATTTATCCATTAATTTTAACTAATGGTTTGGCTATATTTTTAACCGTTATTATTGGAGCATTAATGCATGGCCTATTTCCTGATGTAACCGCAAGGCCCGGGCGAGTAATGCCAGCTAAAGCAAAAGAAAGTATTCGCCATGAGGTATTGTTATGCTCAACCGTGGCTACGCTCTCTTTTGTTGTTTTTCAGGTTCTTGATTTACAAGACTCAATATCTGCGCAGGCAGCTTCTGTGCTTATTTTATTTTCGTTGTGCTGGAAAGCCGCAGGTATGGCCGGTTGGCAGCGAGCAATTGGAACGCTTATAGGCTGTAATGCAGCGTTACTATCGCAACTATTTTTGTATAGTCACTCTGATTTTTTACTTTTTCCGATGGCTATTTTATGGATACTTTCGTTTGTTTTTGCGCGCTTTCATATTTTAGGCGGAGGCATACCTGGCATTGGTTTTGGTGTGTTGACTACATTTGGTATTTTGTTTGGAAATTCACTCGGGCCAGGCCAAGATCTTGTTTATAGTGCAATGTACCGGTTTAGTTCGGTATCTGTGGCTATAATCTTAAGCTTATGTGTTGTGTATGTTATGCACCACATACTTAATCGGTTTAGCGTAACTCGCCATCATACTTATGATTAGATAAACCCTGTTATGTAAAACTAAAGGCTGCAATTGCAGCCTTTTTAATAAGCTTGGTTAAACTATTTTAATCATCTATATGAGCAATAATTTCGCTTTACATATTCACAGTTTTTAGTCTTTCCTGGTGATAATAAGCGTTAGCACACCGGCTATAATCCCCCAAAAAGCAGACCCCACTGAAAGCAATGTTAAGTTAGATGCAGTTACTAAAAAAGTGACTATTGCGGCCTCAGTATATTCAGTACGACTAAGGGCTTGCTGCAAACTATTAGCAATGGTGCCAAATAGCGCAATGCCCGCCAAAGCTAAAATAAGAGCCTGCGGTAAACTTGCCACCAAGCCAACTAATGTAGCTGCGCACAGCGCCATTAAAATATAAAATACGCCAGCCGCTATACTCGCCCAATAACGTTTATCATGATTTTTATCCGCCTCATCACTCATACACATAGCTGCGGTAATCGCGGCTAAATTAATAGAGTAGGCTCCAAAAGGAGCGCTAAGCATATTTACAAAGCCAGTAACATTAAGAGATGCAGATATAGGCGCTTTATATTTATGTGCTTTTAAAACCGCAATACCCGGTAAATTTTGCGAAGTCATGGTAACTATATAAAGTGGTAAACCTATACTAATACATGCTTGCAAGTGGAAAGCGGGTTCAATATAAGCAAATTCGCTCATTTTCCAGTGCAGCGCGCTGGTATCAATATGGCCCATTTGCCAAGCGAGTAATACACCTATAATAAGCACGCTTAACATAGCAAAGCGGGCAAAAAAGCGTTTACCAATAAAGTACATAACGACCATTAAACCAATTACTAAAGGCATGTCGTTCATAAAATTAAACACATCGATACCAAAGGTAACAAGCACGCCGGCCAACATGGCGCATGCAAGCTCACTTGGAATACGGTTCATTATTTTTTCAAACCAGCCCGTAACCCCCGACAAAAACACGAGCAATGCACTGAGCATAAACGCGCCAATAGCCTCATTTAAGTTATACCCTTGGGCACTTGAAATAAGTAATGCAGCTCCCGTGGTAGACCACGCAATTAAAACAGGTACTTTGTAATAGTACGATAAACCAATTGACGTTGTGCCCATCACTAAACCGAGCATTAAAATCCAACTAGCTACTAAATCGGGCGTACCACCAAGGGTTATCACTACCTGATAAATTAATGCAATAGAACTCGAAAAACCAATAATTACAGCCACAAGTCCTGCTGTAATTCGGTTAAGCAACTGATCAGACACCTTCATAAATTCCTCGTAATGCATTTATGCAGCTCACAACATACGTGCCCAATAATTACATTGCAATTAGCGATTGGTTTACAAAAGGTGAAATAAATTCACTTTTTATTTTTCATTGTAATTAACGTCAAAAAGTCACTTTTAACCATTGTATTTAACTAAACAAACAAGTACCTACAACTGCGCCAAAGCCCGCGTAAACACTACTAAAAACCAATACTAAAAAGAGCAAAAAACACACCAAAAATAAATATCCTTATATTTTATAATGAATTATAAAATTAAGAAATAATTCTTTTCGGTTACATTTATTATCTTGATCTAATCCATTTAATAATATAAAACGTAACAAATAGTTAACCAAAAACACTAAAAGAGAAACAAATGAAGAGATCTGTCGTCTTACTAATTGCTATACCATTATCGGCATTTGCAGTTTATGGGCTATTTTTTAATGCAGATGAAACGGGCGAACCTATCGCGCCTGTTGCTATTGATTTTGTTCCTATTGATTTACCAAAAACGCGCAATACGCATCCCCCTGCACCTATTGATATGAGTAAAGATCCAATTACTGTTAAACCCATTGCTGCCCCTGACAACAACTTACCGTTTGAAGAATTTGATGCCGTAAATCGCCTATCAGACAAAGCAAAGCAAGTGCTTATAAATGCAAAAGTTTTACCGACTGACTTACATAACGAGGCCTATATTGAGTTTGATTTAAATTCTTTACAGGCGTTAGAAACTGGCGAAAACTTTGATTTAGCTATTCCGCAAACAGCCGAAACATTCACCGCAGAAGTGACTAATGTGGTTGAGTCTGAAAATGGCGATAAGAGCATATTTGGTAAAATAGTGGGTGTTGACGGTCGCATGCATAATACCGTTTTAACGGTAGGTAAAGATGCAGTATATGGCCAATTTACTGCACCTTCTGGCAACTATGTATTCGAAAGTAAAGGTAAGTACGGATGGATTGCAGCAAAACGCGATTTATATAAAAGCCACATAGAGCATGAAGTAACCGCACCAAAACCCAAATCAGATAAAAGCATCGATATATTTGCACCAAAAATTGATGGCTAACCAAAAAATATAAAAAGCAATTAAAGCCGCACTATAAGGCAGCTTTAGTGTGTCTGCTTTTTATGATCTCAACCAAGTTAAAAACAGTTCCAACCACAACAAGAGTAAGGAAATACAATAATGAAAAAAGTAATCACAACAACCGCACTGGCTGCGGCATTATGTGCAGCAAGTGTTGCACAAGCAGAAACAATCGATATCGGTATTTTATATACCGACCAATCAGCTGCCGCAACTAGTAATATTGACACTAAAATAAATCAACTAATTGCTTTTAGTAATCAGGTATATAGCCAAAATGGCGTTGATATAACACTACGCTTAGCTGGCAAACAAAACTTAGGTGACTACGCAGTAACGCCGTCTGAGGATTGGTTAGATTCGGTTACAAATAGCAGCTACGTAGATGGTTTACGCAGCGATTGGAAAGCCGACATGATTGCCGTATTAGGTACTGGCCAAAGTGCTGGCAATGGGCTTATTTCATGTGGTTTAGCATGGGTTGGCCAAGGCACTAATGGCAATCTATATAGCTCAATGAGCAGCCGTATGTACTCAATCACTGCAATTGATTGTGGTGCAACTACATTTGTACACGAACTTGGTCATAACCAAGGTTTAGCGCATTCACGCAAACAAGGTGACACATCTGGCGGTGTATATGTAGATGGCATGGGTCATGGCGTACAAAATGAGTTTGCAAGTATTATGGCTTACCCGCACGTTTACGGTAGTGCAACTCAGTACGATTACTTCTCTAACCCTAACTGGAGTGTAAACGGTATTGCATTTGGTATTACAAACCAAGCGTATGCAATTCGCACGGTTACTGCTACAAAAACAAGTATTGCTAACTTTAAATAAGTAGCGCATTAAAAAGTGGGCTAAATAGCCCACTTTAAAGTTTTAACATGTTCTTCCCTGCAGAGCGCTTACGCGCTCTTATAGATTAAGCTAATGCACAACCACTTTTTGCTTAATTGCTGGCATTAATGTTTTACCATTGCCATCTACTTTGTTTAACAATTTAAGCCCCATCACTTTTGCAAGTACTGGGTAGATATCAAGGTTACTCACTTCTTTAAGGCTTATACCTTGTTTAAATGCAGGGCCTACAGCAATAAATGATGCTGCCATATCCTCGGTATATGCATAACCGTGAGTCCCTAAATAGGTTGGTTTTTTACCATTGGTAAATACCGCTGGCGCTGTAGTTTGCACCACAATATCGCCTACGCGAGTGCCTTTATTGTAATGGTACGCTGCTAACTGCTCGTCAGTTAATACTGTATAACGACCGTTTGCTGCTTTTTGTAAACGAGCTTTATAGCCGGCTATATCCGCATTTATTGCATCGGGTTGAGTGTATATGAGTAAACGTGGACCGGTGTTTTTAACTAAAAAGTTTTCATCTTGAGGCAGTGTGGTTACATCAATACTTTTATCTGGATCTATACTCGCCATACCATGATCCGAGACAATAACTAAGTTTACCTCTTGCTCTAATTTACTTAAGCGAGTTTGTAATTGCCCCATTAATTCATCAAGCTGTTTAACTGCATCTCGCGTTTGTGGTGCGTCTGGTCCAAACTCATGGCCCATGCTATCAACTAGCGAAAAGTAACTCGCAATAAAACGTGGGCGCTGTGCTTTTGGCAAACTTAACCATTGAATAATTTGATCAACACGGCTTTGGTAATCGCTGTATTTAGAATAGTGATAAAAGTAATCTGGTGTCATGCCGTTAAATAATGCATCTGACTCAGGCCAAAAATAAGTAGCCGATTTAAGCCCCTGCATTTTTGCTAAATTCCAAAGCGGAATCCCCTTCACCCAAGTGCTATCGCCCAATGCTTTGCCCATGCTGTAACAGTCGTTTTTACGCGCTTTATCACAAAAGCTATTATCAACAATGCCATGGTTTACCGGCAGTAAGCCCGTAATAATAGAAATATGGTTAGGAAACGTTTTAGTTGGATAAACAGGTATTAGTTTTTGTGCGCGAACACCGCGCTCGGCCATTGCTTTTAAATTTGGTGCGCCGTGTTTTTCAATATAATCCCAACGCAGGCCATCAATTGATACAAGCACCACAGTTTGCTCTTTTGCAGCAAACGCGCTGTTCATTCCTAACATTAGGCAAATTGATACTGCCTTTAAAATCCACTGTTTCATTATAAACACCTATAAATGCACAACAATTACTCAAAAAATTATTTTAAAGCAAGTTGTTACTTTATGATACAAACTGATAGATTAAACCCTGTATATTAAAGACAAATGACTATGTGCTAAAAACTATGCCAGTCATCAATTGTAAAAAGGATAAGTATAAAGATGACCATAGATTTTAGTAAAAAAATAACGCCAGCACGAATGTATCGCACAACCTCCAACTTACAAATGGCGCTAGAAAGCGACCGTGGCCGTATTATTAACAGTGCCGCTATTCGCAGGCTGCAGCAAAAAACCCAAGTGTTTCCGCTTGAGCGTAACGCAGCTGTTCGTTCGCGCTTAACTCACTCGCTTGAGGTACAACAGGTTGGTCGTTTTATAGTGCAACGTATTTTTGCAAATTTAAGCTACCAACAACAAAAAGATTACGGCTTAACCGACCTAGAACGCCCCCTAGAAAGCTTAGTAGAAATGGCCTGCCTAATGCACGATATAGGCAACCCACCGTTTGGACATTTTGGCGAAGCTGCAATAAACCACTGGTTTAATAACAACCTAGCAAGCGTAACACCCGAGCGCTGCAAAGAGCCCAATACCGGTATAGGTGTTGTTTTTAAACACCTTGCGCTTGATATTTGTAACTTTGAAGGCAACGCTCAAGGCATACGTATAATTCATTCGTTGCAAACGCTTAATTTAACTTACAGCCAAAGTGCTGGTATTTTAAAATACACTCGACCTGCAGGGCTTGATACAAAAGATATACCGCAAAATAAAAACTACTTAATGAAGAAAGTGGGTTACTACTACAGCGAAAAAAACTTTGTTGAAGCGCTACAAAAAGAGCTCACTATTGAGCCATATTGCCGCCATCCAGCAAGTTATATAATGGAAGCCGCCGACGACATTTCGTATTGCCTAGCCGATATAGAGGATGCTGTTGAAAAAGGGATCATAAGCACCGAATTCTTATGTACACAGCTTAAAAGTCATTATAAAAAAGCACTCATAAACCTAACAATAGACGATACAGAGCACCAAACTTTTGTAGATAAAGCAGTTGACTACGCACATGAGCGCGCCAAAGCACAACCGTATAACTTTAATAGCGAATTTTTTATATACCTGCGCGTTGCACTTTTACATCCGCTAGTTGGACATGCTGCAAAACGCTTTATTGAAAATATAGAACCTATTTACCATGGCGACTTTAACCAAGCACTTTTAGAAGATAGAAGCCATCTACACGCTGTAACCAAAATGCTAAAGCAAGTGGCACTTGAGCATGTATTTTCAAACAAAGAAGTCGAAAAATTAGAGCTGCAAGGTTATAGAATAATTAATGGCTTACTCGATTGCTACAAACCGCTACTGCAATTGAACAGCGATGACTTTAGGCGCGCTCTAAATGGCGATTCGCGTTTATTAATTGAGTCGCGACTTGTTAAAAAGCTCTCTAAAAAGCACTTAAATAGTTACCAACACGCAATAGATGCGATGCAAGAAGAGCCCGATCACTTTGCAGCGTACGAATTTTATTATCGCTGTAGATTAATTCAAGATTATATAAGCGGTATGACAGACCAATTTGCTTACGATGAATATCGCAGCCTTATGGTTATTGATTAGTCGTATTACTCTGGATAATTTTCAATTTTGCGCTTAAAATCAAACTATTAATATTTAAGCGCGCATAACTTTATGATATCAAAACTAATTAGATTTACCCTTTGCTTTGCCCTATTTTATAGTGCGCAAAGTGCTGCATACAACGAAGCTATGTGCATTTTAATTAAACAAGAAATGCAGCAAAATAGTAATAATAAAGCGAGTCAAAAATATCGTAAAGCAGCGCGTGATTACAAAAACAACTGTAATAAGCCAAAAGAAATTCAAGCACAACCAAAGCCACAGATAATAGAGCCAGAGCCGGCGATTATTACTCAGCCGCAACCTAAAATTGTTGAACCTGCCCCTGTAATACAACCCACTGAAGAAGCTGTTAAAGAAAGCATCAACGAGCAAACCCTTAATTTAACTGATGATCAAAAACAACAAATTAACGATCAGCTAAATACCAATAGTAACGAAATAGTAATTGATGCAGAGCCAACAACAGCAGTACCCGAGCAAGTAGTTACAGAGCAAAAAAACGAAGCTGTGATAGAGCAAGTAAAACCGGCGACGCCAGAGCAAAACGTTCAACCTACGCCTGAAAAGTCTGTACCTGTAAAACCAGCACCGGTGTTAACTAAACCAGCGCCAGTTATTGCGCCGCAACCTATAGCACAAAGCCCAAGCTCGTTACTTTTACCCACTTTAATACTTGTTATAGTGGTACTTATTGGCGCTATGATAGTCGTGCGCCTGCGCCGTGCAAAACAAAGTAAAGTGATGGCAGAACCGACTATAGCGGCTCCACCTGAAGTTAAATCAGAAAAAATTGCTACGCCAGCTAAACCTGAAACTACAAAAGAGCCAGAGATTGAGCCTGTCGTCATCAACGAAGTAACTCAAAATAATAAACCAGTTGAGAGCAGCGTAGAGGCAAATGAAGAGCCTTTAGAGCCTACGAACACTACACAAAATGCTGATATTGAACATACACCACCGCAAATTTCAGATGAGCAAAACAACGTAGTTACACAAGTGCAAACAAGCGAAATTGAGCCTACACCGCTTAACTCAATTGATACTTTAGAGCAAACAAGTACCGCTACGTTTAACGAAGTAAAGCAAAAACCTGAGCCTAATACAGCCGAGTTTGAAGCAGCAGCAAAAACAACCTTAGAGCGTATTAAAAATGCCAGCAGCTTTAATGAGCCAGAAGTACGCGACTTTGATCCAGATGCAAAGCCTGTAAAAAAACAACGTAAGCACCATACAGCGCAAGTAACGGAGCCTGCGCCAATAGAAGCCGAACACAACACTGTAGAGCCGGTTATTAGTACTCCTGAGCCAGTAACAGCGAGTGAGCCGGTTGTAGATTTACACGCACCAGAGCAAATAGCTGACGCTCAATCGACTACATATACAACAGAGCAAGACTTTAAAGAACCAGAGGTACGTACATTTAACCCAGATGCACCATTACCTGGTGAAAAGCCGATGCCTAAAAAACAAAGCGCAACACCTGAGCAAACACAAACAACACCGCAAGTTGATGAGCCAGTAAGTGAGCCTAAAAAAGCAGACAGTCACAATCCATTTGCTAACTTGTCGTTAGACTCAAGCTGGGATCCTGACTCAACTGAAAAGCCCAAAATAGAAGAGAAAAAACGCGCGCCTAAATCGCAAGCATTAATAGATGCAGAAGAACGCGCTAAAAACATGCAAACCAAATAGTAAGTTTTAAATGTACTAGCTCAGACTTGATCTGACAGTTACCCGTTTTTTAATCGGTGACTGTCAGTCTAGATTTGAGCTAAATTTTTCTCAGCCCAGATCAATTTTCCATCTAATAAAGTTTCTAATGGCGTTCTGCCACAGCATATTTTTCCTTGATGAGTTCGGTCATTATTGTAATAAATCATCCATTCGTCCAGATCCTTTTGCAATTCCTCTAATGAGCTATATAGCTTTTTACGGAATGTAACTTGATAGAATTCATTGAGTATCGTTTTATGGAAGCGTTCGCAGATACCATTTGTTTGCGGTGACATAGCTTTGGTTTTTGTATGATCGATATCATTAATAGCCAGATATAACTGGTAATCATGATGTTCGACTTTGCCACAATATTCAGTGCCTCTATCGGTTAGAATACGTAGCATAGGAAGCTCGTACTGTTCGAAGTACGGCAGTACTTTGTCGTTGAGTATGTCAGCCGCAGTAATTGGCGTTTTCGTGGTGTAGAGCTTAGCGAACGCTACTTTGCTGTATGTATCAACGAAGGTTTGTTGGTAGATACGCCCAACGCCTTTGAGATTACCGATGTAAAATGTATCTTGAGAGCCTAGATAACCTGGGTGAGCCGTTTCAATTTCACCACACGCTTCGTCATCATGTTTTTTCTTTTCAAGCGCAGCTACTTGAGCGTCGGTGAGAATAATACCTTCGTTAGCCACTTTATTTTCTAGCGCCTTGAGACGCTTTTTAAAGTTCTCTAGGTCATGACGTAGCCATATTGAACGAACACCGCTACCAGAAACGAATACGCCTTGTTTTCTGAGTTCATTACTCGTTCGGTGTTGGCCGTGAGCTGGATAATCGACAGCGTATTTAATAACGGCTTGTTCAGTTGCTTCATCAACTCTATTTTTTAAGTTTGGCGCCCTACGACTTTTATCAATTAACGCATCAAGTCCACCGTCTTCGATTAATTCTTGATAACGATAAAATGTATCACGGGATACTCCCATCACTTTGCAGGCTCTTGATACGTTGCCAAGTTCTTCTGCAAGATTAAGTAAACCCGCTTTGTGTTTAATAATTGGATTGTTAGTATGTAGCATGAGAGTTACCTCTTATATGTTTTGATTTAAAGATTCGACACCTTTTATCAAAACGGGTAACTCTCACTTTTGCAAGTTGATGTGTCAGATCTTGTCTGAACTAATACATTTTAAAGTAGCGCCTCATATTTGAGGCGCTGTTTTTCACCGTATTACTTATACTCTTATCCCATCCTAAAATGCGCCTTAGTTATTAGAAGCTTCGCTCCTTGCGCGAGCAAGCTCAGCGCCTGGCGCAATATTCAAGCTTGAGAGTGTTTTATAAGCTTACAACTTGTTGTCGCGATGAGTGCAGAGCATACATTTAACTGGTGGTATTTTTAGACTTGAGTTTAAGGCTACGTTATCCGCAGCCATAAATTAAAGTAACTTGGTCAACATGCCCTAATTAAAAGTCCTAGTTAACAGCCCTAGCGGTACGTTTATTTTTAAGCTTTAACCCGCCAATTAATAGCAGTGGTCCTATAAACATGGCAAGGCCATACACGCCACCGGTAACTGCGTATTCTGGTTTATTTAAAAAGCTAATAGCGATTAAAATAGCTAACGATGCATTTTGAATTCCAACCTCAATTGAAAGCGTCAGCGAATCAGTTAAATTTAATTTTGAACACTTAGCAATTAGCCAACCAACAACCATTGAACCAATATTAAGCGCTATGCACGCCCAAAATACGTTGTTAAATGAGCTAACTAATAAATCGCGCTCTTTTATTACTAGTGCGGCAATCATCATAAGCATAAAAAACAACGAGAAGCGTCTAAAAAACGGCTCTGCTTTAATGGCAAAATCACTTTTAAAGTGACGCAACCAAATGCCTATAGCAACTGGCACTAAGGTAATAAAAAATAGCCCTAATGAAGTAGTTAAAATAGAAAAAGTAGCATCGTCTGCTGGGGCAAACTGACTCATAGCAAAGCCAATAATAAACGGTGTGGTTATTATACTAATTGCGGTAGAGGCAGCTGTTAAACTTACCGAAAGCGCTAAATTAGCTTTAGCAAGCTGGCTTACTACATTTGACATAGTACCACCTGGGCAGGCAGCTAATATCATTAAACCAATAGCGATAGGCGTTGGTAGGTTTAGTAAATAACACAGCCCTAATGCTAATAAAGGCATTGCTACAAGTTGGCCTATTAAACCCATGACAATGCCAAGCGGGTTTTTAAATAGACGAGTAAAATCGGTTGTTGTGAGCCCAAGACCCATACCAAACATAATAAGTGCAAGAGCGAGCGGAAGTATTACTTCGGTTAATATAGATGCATTCAAATTAGACAGCCTCGTTTGTTATTGTTTTTAATTAGAGTGTTAATTTTTAAGTTAACTGTAACGCCCCTTTACAATAACTAGAAGTATTACTTATTTAAAATAGCAGCCACGTGCTTATCTAGTTCTGGAAGTACATCTTGTTCAAACCATGGGTTCTTTTTAAGCCATATATTATTACGCGGACTCGGATGTGGAAGCACTAAATAATTTGGCCAATACTCACGCCACGATTTTACTAACTCCGTAAGTGGCATTTTTTTAGTCTCTGGTAAATGATACGCCTGCGCGTATTTACCAAGCACTATTGTCAGCTCAATATTTGGTAGTGCAGCCAATAATTGCTCGCGCCAGGCAGGCGCACATTCTTTTCTCGGTGGTAAATCACCCGACTTCCCCCTACCCGGGTAGCAAAAGCCCATAGGTAAAATGGCTATATTATTAGCGTCGTAAAATTCATCACGTGTTAGCCCAAGCCATTCTCGCAGGCGGTTTCCGCTTGCATCGTTAAACGGCACACCTGTTTCGTGAACTTTGATTCCAGGTGCTTGCCCTGCAATTAAAATACGTGCGTTTTGGTTAAATTGTATAACAGGGCGAGCCCCTAAAGGTAAATGAGGTTCACAGATCACGCATTTACTAACTTGCTCTATTAATTGGTGACTATTCATGCTTATTTGGCCTTAAATGCTTAATATTTATCCTAAATGGCCATTTAGGATAAATGAGTTGGTAAAAAATCGGTTTATTTTAATTAAAACGAGCGTTAGTTAGTAAAATCGTGATCTTTAAGCTCATTCGCGCTACAAGCCTTGTAAAACCTAGTGTTGCTCTGCCCATACAGCAAATTCATTGCCGCTCGGCTCTGCAAAATGAAACCGGCAACCACCCGGAAATTCAAAAATAGGTTTTAATATTTTGCCACCATGGAGTTGTACTTTTTTATACGTAGCGTGAATGTCGTTACTATAAAAAACCAATAGCGCAGCACCGTTTTGAGTTAGCGATTTAAGCGGCGCATTAAAAAAGCCACCATCAAGCCCTTGGCCACTAAACGCCGTGTATTCTGGGCCGTAGTCAGTAAACTGCCAATTAAATACACGACTAAAAAAGACCTTAGTTGCGGGTAAGTCGCATGCAGGAAACTCAACGTAGTTTAGTTTTTCGTGATCGCTCATCGTTATTCACTCTTTATTTTTACTCAGTTTATTAACCTTAAGCTTTACATAGAGCCTGTGCAATATCATTAAATAATATCAGATCAGTATTTTACTAAGTAACCAAGTACGTATAACTTACTTAAAAATTAAATATCACAAATGAGAATAACTATCTTTTGTATTTGTAACATATATAATAGCGCCTTTGTTTTATCCTCAGCTTTAAATAAAGGGATTAATTAACTATGCAGGCACCTTTGCACAGTGCGCCATTCGATAAGGTTAACGTGATTGCGCTTATAGTAAAAAGTGTAAGCAGTTATCGAGTTTTGGTATTTTTACGTTTTTTTATTGCCATAATTGGTGGCTATGCTTTTACCTCTGCAAGCACTGCGTTATTAAGCTTTGTGTTGCCAATAGCTAAACAAGACGCTGTGCTGTTTAGTGTTTCAATCAGCATTTTAATTTATGCCGTTGTATTTATTTATGCCTTTAGTGTTAAATCATTAAAAACAGTGTGGATCAGTATTTTACTAAGTACGGGAGCGTTCATTGGATTGCTTGCATTACTGAAGGGTTGGGTATGAAAGACAGCTTTTTCAGATCGATGACTTGGTTGCACACTTGGGTAGGGTTACTCGTTTGTTGGTTATTATATTTAATATTTTTTGCAGGGACTCTTAGCTTTTTTAGAGACGAAATAACGTTGTGGAATCAACCAGCCATACATAATGTGCAAGCCCAAACACAGCGTATAGAAGCGCAAAAACAACAAATAATTACCGGATTTGATTACTTAGCTAACCATGGAGCTCACTCATCAAGCTGGCGTATTACATTACCCGAGCCACGCATTCCTTATTTAATTTATGGTTATGCAAAACCAAAAGAGCCAGGCCAGCGCCGCAGCCGGTTTGAAAACACACAGCTAAACCCTAATACCATGCAAGAGCTTGAGCCCTTTATAGATACTAAAGGCGGTAACTTTTTTTATCGGCTGCACTATGATTTACATTACATGGATGCAATAACCGCACGCTGGATTGTGTGCTTTGCTAGCTTTTTTATGCTGATTGCCATTATATCGGGGGTGGTTATTCATAAGCGTATTTTTAAAGATATGTTTAGCTTTAGGCGTAACAAAGGTAGCCGTACATGGTTAGATGCCCATAACTTAAGCTCTGTGCTTGCCCTTCCTTTTCATTTAATGATTACTTACACGGGTATAATTACACTTATATTTATGTTGTTTCCCTACCCTGCGCAAACGTCTTATGATGACGGCATGCGTGGCTTTTTTAACGATGTAACACCTCGCAATACCATGACCGATAAAGCCCAAGGCGAATTGCCAATGGTGCCAATACAACGCATTTTAGATCAGGTTTATACTAAGTGGCCTCATGCAGATATTACTCGCGTACAAGTTAACCAACCAAATATGGCAGCTTCAACAATTACCGTATTGGTAAGCGCAGGTAAAACACTACGTGACCAAGCACCACGCTTAATATTTAGTGGTGCTACAGGGCAAATGGTCGCTAAAACTGATGACGAGCTAACTAGCAGCAAAGCGCTTTACGAATCACTTAATTCAATGCATACAGGGCGTTTAGCTACGTGGTTACTGCGTTGGTTATACGTATTAGGCGGTATTGCAGGCTGTGTAATGATTGGCTCTGGCTGTATTATGTGGGCTAAGCGAATTCGCGAGCGAACTAAAAATAACGTTAAACCTTCGTTTGGTTTAAAACTAGTTGAGGGGTTAAACCTAGCCACTATTATGGGACTTCCACTGGCAACGTGTGCATTTTTTATTGCTAACAGACTACTTAGCCCGACTACCGCAGAGCGCGCCGATAAAGAAATACTCGCGTTCTTTTTAACATGGCTAGCGGTTGCTCTTTTAGCACTTATAAAGCGCGACACACTGCAATGGCGAGTTATGGCAGCTATAAATGCTGTTACATGTTTAAGCGTACCGGTTATTAATGCACTTACAACTAACGGTAATCTAGTTAGCTATTTGATGCACGAACAGTGGGCTTTATTTACTTTTGATGCACTGTTTTTGTTATTTAGTATATTGTTTTTTATACAAACCGAAAAATTACGTACTGCTAAAAACAACTCAAAAATAATCAGCCCTAGTCAATCTAATAACCTTAAAAGGCAAAAACCATGATTGATTTACTTGGGTTTAGCCTATGCCTGCTCAGTTTTAACTGTTTTGCGCTGGCTAAGTATAATCATTTTAAAGATGTATTTAAAAAACGCCCTACAGAATCCCAACGTAAAAAGCTGCTATTAGCTGCTTGGATCAGTATTTTACTAAGCTTGGTGCTTTGTATAGTTACTCAAGATGGATATGGTGCATTACTATTTTGCGGATTTATGAGCCTAAGTGTCTTAATTATAATGGTTTTTTATAATTTTTTAGTAGGCTACGTGAAGTGGTTTGGTGTTTTAAATAGCGTGTTAGTTGTACTAAGTGGGTTGTTTTTAGCATTAAACTAGCCTTAGTTAGTAAAAACGTGATCCGTTACTTTCCCATAGATTAGGCAAAAAAAATGGCAAGCTATATAGCTTGCCAACAATAGGGGATATTCAGTGTTTCCAATACTTGCTGTCTCACGGCAAGTACACACAATATAACCATAATATATTTAAGTTACTTTACGGTTAGGTGACTCTTTTATTACTACTTTAAAAACGTATATAACTAACTGTAAACCCCCTTTACATAGTCTCTTGGTTTACCCAAATTATTTCATCGGTAGCAAAGCCCAACTCTTTAGCTTTAGTTAAAAAATGTTCTTTAAGCTCTTTGTTAACCGTTGGTGTACGCGACAAAAACCACAAGTAATCTTTGTTGTAACTGGTTATAAATGCATATTGATAATCGGGTTGGTCAAGTTCAAAAATCACGTAAGCGCCATAAAATGGACCAAAAAACGAGACTTTAAAATGCCCTGTGTCGGTGCCCTCAACAAACTTGGCTAAGCCTTCGGCGTCATCCCATTTTTTATCATCCGTTAAATACCCTTTGTTAAGGACCTTTACTGTGCCGTCGTCGTTAATTGAATAAGTCGCGGTAACTTGCTCCATCCCTTCTTCGAATGAGTGATTAAGACGCGCTATTTCAAACCATTTGCCTTTATATTTTTGTATATCAAAGTTTTTAACGGGTGTTATTCCCTCAGGAGGGCTGGTGCAGGCACTAAGAAAAAATAACCCTGTAATAAGTAAACCGTATTTAATAGCCTTCATGTAAGCTCCTTTTTTAATTACATAAATCGTACGTATTATCTAAATATAGATGGATATAAAGTTTGCTAGCCGATTAAAAAAATTTGCTATAGGATCGTATTAATTCTAAAGCAATAAAAATGACCATAGCATGAAAATTTGGGTAGATGCAGACGCGTGTCCTGTTGTTATAAAAGAAATACTTTTTAGAGCTGCAGAGCGTATGAAAATCGAGACTATTTTAGTGGCTAATCACGCAATGCGTATTCCGCCGTCAAAATACATAAGCCGCGTTCAAGTATCGTCGGGGTTTGATGTAGCCGACGACGAAATAGTAAAACGTGTTGAAAAAGGCGATTTAGTTATTACGGGCGATATTCCGCTAGCAAGTGAAGTAATTGATAACGGCGGGCAAGCACTCAACCCACGTGGCGAGCTTTATACCACCGAGAATATCCGCTCAATACTTAACGTGCGCGACTTTATGGATACCATGCGCTCAAGCGGCGTAGAAATGAGTGGTGGGCCGCCGCCACTTAGCCAAACCGATCGCCAAAACTTTGCAAATAACCTCGACCGTATTTTAGCGCAAAACAAGGCTAACTAACTTGAACACCCAATTAGTTGGCTTAGGTGATACGCAATTTAGCGTTGCGGTATACGTAGCAAAAGCGCCGCCCATGCCGTTTTTTGAAACACTTGAATGCCTAGAACCGGTTATAAATGAGCAAATAAATACCATAAACCAGCACTGTGGTAATGGTTGGCGCAAAGTGTTTAACGTGTATGCAAAAGTGCTATTTGCCCTGCCAAGTGAGCATTATTCATTTGCCAAACAAGCCCCTACTTGGCAACAATATCGCGATGAATTTTTACTGCAAAAAAACAGTAAAACCGCCCTGCTATTTAGCGCGCCTGACACTACTATTACTTGCCCAGATAAAGCTACTAGCAATAAAAACCAGCTACATATAATTGCTGGGCGTACGCACGCTAAAAGCTTATTACAACAAGGTAAGTTGCATGCACAATTTGATTGGCTTGACGACGAGTTTGCAATAGACACAACTAACAACATTATTGTGTGCCCATATTTTGATTACAGGCAATTAAGTAATATAAAAATTGCGAGGTTAAGCGAGCTAGTCGCGCAGCTAAAAAAATAACACATTGTAAGGAACGACCATGGCCGGAATTTTAGAGTTAAACGAATTATTAAAATCAATGCAGCCAGCGCTTAAGCAAGGCGAGTATATTTTTTGTTGCTTAGCAGGCTCACTTGCCGATTATGCTCATTTAGAGCCACTTGCTACTTATGTTGAAGAAGAAGGGCTAACCCTTATTTTAAAAGCTGAAACTGCTGACAAAGCAGGTATTACTTACGAGGGTAAATATAATTTAATTACCCTTAACGTACATTCAAGCTTAGAGGCCGTTGGGCTAACAGCTGCGGTATCTGCAAAGCTAACTGAGCATGGCATTAGCGCTAATGTGGTAGCTGCGTTTTATCACGACCATATTTTTGTACAAACAGACAAAGCACAAGCCGCGATGAAAGCGCTTTGTGAGATTGGTTAGGATTGCTGGCACAACAACGATTTGAGTGATGTGGATATTAGATCGTCGGGTGGCGCTTCGCTTAACCGACCTACAACAATACAAAAGCTGATATTGCTATAGAGCAACATCAGCTTTTTTGTACACATTTGGACTATTTTCGCAGTATTGTTTATCTACTGGCTCAAGCTTAATTTTTTTACTGGCATTTACTACTACGCATTGAGTGTTTTGATCGAGTTTTTGTTTTTGAATTACGGTAAATTCACCTTCGCTGGCAGCGTATAGATTATACTGATATGCATCGTTGCCGCCTTCAAACAATGCGGTAAATAACCCTCCAACTAACCCGCCGATTATTGCCCCACCTATCATTTCTTCTGTATTGCCATCTAAGCTATCTACAAACCCAAAACCAGCTCCTGCGGCTATGCCTGTACCCACTTCTGATGAGAGTGTGACACGTTGCATAGATTCTACCGAGGCGTAATAGCGTTTAATTATTTGATTTTGATCGTTACGGTCAACACCTTGTGATGCGCAACCCGAGAGGAGTAAAACAGCAATTAACGATTTTTTCATGTTGATTCTCTATTTGCTTATGTTGATATAGAAATAGTAAATCTTAAAACATAAAAAATATGTATGTGCTTTGTATGCAGCTGTGAGAAGTTGTAAATGTATGTATAAAATAAAACACCGAGTAAGCTTACTCGGTGTTTATGTGGCTATATTACTTAAATTTAAAACTATTTTATTACATATCCGCTAAAACCTAGGGCTTTAAAATACAGCTTCGGAATGCCAAATTTGCACTCATTTAGCAATTCGCTAAAGCGCATTCTATCAAGCGGGTAAAACTCATTTTCTAAGTCGTGCCCTGTTTGTGTTTTACCTGTTTCGGTTAAACCCAATTGCGCGCACGTTGTAAGCTGAGCTTCGCGCTCAAATGAAGTTTCGGGGCGCATTAAATCTGCAATATAAAGGTTGGCGTCTTTTTTAAGGCTTCCTTTAATTGCTTTTAATAACTCTTTTTTATCGCCGTTATCTTCTAAAAAATGCATTACTAATAAACATAAAACGGCATCGGCTTTAACCGATAACTTATCAACGGGGCCATTATGTATATCTACGCGGCTTGTTATGCCTTGTTCATCAAATTGCTGCTGTGCGATAGCAAGCATATCGGCTGATGTATCTTGCGCAGTAAATTGCCATGTAGGGTTTAGTGCAGCTAGTGCAAGTACTTCTTTGCCTGTGCCTGCCCCTACTACCAAAATATGCGCATTGTCGCTTAGCGTTGCTTGTAGTTGCGCATTAGTGAGCTGATGTAATAATTCATAACCAGGCACTAAACGGGTTATGCGGCTATCGTATTGTGTTGCTTGCTCGCCTGTAAACGTTGGCATTGTATCTCCTTGTTTTCAGTAATGTTGCTTATAAAACTTCAACTGTGGAATATCCACCTGGCTTTTTGGCTACATGCACTTGAGTGGCTACACGCTCGCTCATTTGTGTTACGTGCGATATAACGCCTACTTTTCTGCCTTGTGCTTGCAAAGAATCCAAAGCGTCCATTGCAATGCTTAGGGTTTCGCTGTCTAACGTACCAAACCCTTCGTCAATAAACAAAGAATTGATTTGTACTTTGTTAGACGAAAGCGATGCTAAACCAAGTGCAAGCGCTAGCGATACTAAAAATGACTCACCGCCCGAGAGCGTATTAACAGAGCGTTGCTCGTCGGCCATGTCGCGGTCGATAATTGCAATGTCGAGCGTTTGCGCTATTGCGGTTAATTCGTAGCGTTTGTTGAGTGTTTTTAAATGGCTGTTGGCATAGTGCAGTAATATTTTTAACGTTTGTGTTTGTGCTAAGTTACGCATGGTTTTACCCGTTGCATCGCCCAATACTTTATTAAGCAAGTGCCACTGCTCTACCTGTGTTTTAAGCGTAGTTAACTCAGCTTGTTTGCCTTCAAGCGCCTTTGCGTTTTGGTTGTGTTGCTCAATAGCGGTATTAGTTGCTAGTAATGAATTTTGCAGCTGCGTTTGTTGCTCATTTAAGCTGCTTAATTGCGTACTTAAAGCCTCTGCACTTTGTGTTGGCTTATCGCTACTGTTGTGTTTTTCAAGCGTAAGTTGCTGCTGTTTTAATGCGGCATTTGCATCTGTTAACGCTTGAGTTAACTGCTCGTGCTGATTTAAATGTGCTTTAATAGTATCGCTACTTAGCGTTAGTAAAATTTTGACCTGTTCGTGCGTTACATCGCTGTATTGCGCTTTAAAGTCAGTAAACCACTGGTTATAACGTGCCTCAAGTGTTGCTAGTTCTTGGCTGTTTTCAAGTAAGCGTTGCTCCACATTTTTAAGCGTTATAGCGTGCTCATCTCGTTGTTTTATAGCGTCGTCATAGGCTTTATGACTCGCTTGAACCTGCGATTGCATTTGCTCTTGCGCACTTGTAAGTTTTGCTTGGTAGTCGTCTGCGCTTATTTGCTCGTTATTAAATAAAGCTAAGCGCTCACTTTGCACAGTGCTTAGTAAATTTTTAGCTTTAACAAGCTCTTCATTAAGTGCTTTTAACGATTGCTCGCTTTTACTAACAAGCGGTGTGAGCTGCTTTATTTGCTCATTAGCTGTGTCTTGACGTTTTTGGCTTTGCTCAAGTTGCGTTTGAGTTTGCTGATACTGCGAAACCTGCTCGCTCAGCTCGGTAAGTTCAAGCGTATTGGCTTGTAGTTGCTGCCAAAAATCACTGTTTTCAAATTGGCTATTAAGCGTTGTACCCAGCTCGTTAATTTGCGCGCTTAGTTCGCTATGCTTACTCGTTAACTGGTTTTGCTGGTGTGTAAGCTCAAGGTGTTTATTACTCAGTTGCTGCTGTACTTGCTGCTCTGCTTTAAGTGCTGCTTGTAGCTCATTTACTTTAGTTTGCAGTGTACGTTGACGTTTTTGTTGCTCAAAGTATTGCGCTTTTTGCTGCGTTAGTTGCTTATAAGTTACTTCAAGCTGATCAGGCGTTAAGTCGTTAAGCTCACTACGTGCGCCTAGCATGGTATTTCTAATGTCGAGCTGTTTGGTTTTTGCCGTTTGAATTACTTGCTCAAGTTGTCCGTGTTCAGCAGTTAATACAGCATGTTGAGTTTGATGCTTATGCAGCTCACTTTGTGCATGGTCAAATTGCTTTTTAGCGGCATTAAAAGCGTTTTCAAAATCGGTAATTAAGTTATTTAATTGCTGATTTTGGTTTACCGCATACGGGTGCTCAGTGGCGCCGCACACTAAACAAGGCTCATTAGGGCGAAGCTCAGTGCGTAAATGCTCTACGTTTTCGCTAGCTCTTAAGCGCGCTTGGTTAAGTGCGTACTCGCTGCTTTTAAGCGCTTGCTCGCTAGTTATTAAATGCTGATTAAGTAAAGCATGGGCTTGCTGGCTTTCATTTAACTGCTGATTAAGGACTTGCTGGCGTTGAGTGCTTTGTTTTAGCTCTGCGTTAAATTGCTTATAGCGCTCTCGCTGCTCTTTCAAGTAATCAATACTTTTTAGCTGCGCGTCGCAGTGCTCTGCATTAAACTCATTAAGCTGAGTATTTAATGCCTGTAAAGTTGATTGCTCACCACTAAGTGCCACCTCGCACTGCTGCACTTTGTTATTTTGTGTATTTAAACGCTCGCTCTGACTTGCAAGCTCGCTATTAAGAGTTTGGCTTTGCGTAAGGTTTGCGGTCAATTGCTGCTGTGCATTTAAGTAGGTATTAAAGCTTTGCTGATAGTAGCTCCAGTCTTTTGCTAAAGCATGCAGCTGTGCATGCTCATTAAGCCATTGCAGGCTTTTAGTTGAGTCGGTATTAGCGAGTTCAAGCTCGTTATTGCTTTGTTTAAGCTGCTGATTGAGCTCATCAAGTTGAGTTTGCTCTTTGGTTATTTGCGACTCTGCGCCTTTTACAGCTTGAGTTTGCAAAGCAATGCTGCTGTCGAGCTCTCTCGCTTTTGCTATAACGGGCGCTGCATTTTGTTTTTGCTCATTGGCGTTATTAAGTAGCTCAGTATGCTTAGCAAGCGCGGTGTTACGCTCGTTAATTACCGCTAAATGATCAACACTTTTAAGCGATGCTATTTGCTGATCTAACGCCGTATTTTGATCGGTTAATTGAGTAAAACGGCTGCGGTTATCTTTTATTTCAAGCGTTTGTTTAGCTTGTTTTGCTTGCTCGCTTTGAACAACGATACTTTCAAGCGCTGAGCTTGCTTGTTGCTGGGTTTGCTGTGCCTGCAGTAAATTTTGCTCAAGCACTGTAGCTTGCTGATACCAGTTAAGTGCTTTTTCGGTTTTGGTCAGCTCTTTTTTAGTGTGTTCGGTTTGCGCTTTTAAATCGGTTAACTTGGTTTGTTGTAACTCGAGTTCTTCTGGTGTTAATAAGGTATAGCTTTCAAGGCCTGCTTTAAGCGCTTCAAGCTTTGCCACTTGCTCTTTATGGCGCTCAAAAATACGCACGCCAATACGGCTAAATTTATCGGTGCCTGTTAAGCACTCCAAAAGTTGCGCTCGCTCATCGCCAGTGGCTTTTAAAAATGCAGCAAACTCATGTTGCGCTAAAAGTACGGCACGGGAGAACTGCTCAAAGTTAAGCCCTATTTTGCTCTCAACTTCTTTTATTGTGTGGCTTTTGTCAGCTATAAGGGTTTCGTCTGGCAGGGTTACTAATGTGTGCTCTGCTACTTTAAGTTTGCCAGTTACTTTTTTATGGGTCCGTGCAATTGTATAACGCGCACGATAAAGCTGTTTATCTTGCCCTAAAAAGTCGACCTCGGCGTAGCCTTCCCACGTACCTCTGCGTAGTAAGTTTCGCGCATCATTTAGCTTAATGCTGTCGCCGTTAAATTCAATTAAGTTACCTTTATCGCCGCGTAGCCTCGCTGTTTTAGTATAAAGCGCTAAACAAATCGCATCTAAAAAGGTACTTTTACCAGCGCCTGTATCGCCTGTTATCGCAAATAAGCCTGCATCTTTTAATGGGGCTTTAGTAAAGTCTATTTCAGCGTCAACTATTGAGGCTAAATTATGAATACGAACTGCGGTTATTTTCATAGTTGTTCTTGCTCCGTGAGCTCGTTTATCACATCACTTAAAAGTGCTTTTAGCTCATCGGGTACGCTTTGCCCTGCCATATCTTTATCGTTTGCAAATGCTTGTTCTAATAAGTTAAGCGGGTTGAGCATTTCAACTTCGCTTAAATCTTCAAATACGGTGTTGTCGTCATTTTGAGTCGATTGCTCACGTACACGTTCAATACCACAAAATTTAATATGCTTGCCTTCAAGTGCTTGTTCTATTTGTTCTCTGAAGGTGGTGTCGGTATCGCTTGATTTAAGCTTTACACGTAAATAAGGCGCTATTGTATTTTGTGCAGTGTCGAGCGCTTTAATTTGCTCGCATAGTTCGCTTAATGGCACACACTCCCCTTTTGGTAAAACAATTACATCGGCAGAGCGCGGAATGTAAAGGGGGTTTACAGTTGTACTAATATGTTGTTTTTCATCAATAATAAACTCAACAACATTTACTTGGTGCGTGTAGTTACGTTCTGAAAACGACATAGGTATAGGTGTGCCGCTGTAGCGAATAATATCGCTTTTAGCGACTTGTTGCGCTTTGTGTAAGTGCCCAAGGGCAACATAGTTGGCTTGTTTACCAAATACATTGGCTGAAATAGACTCCTCACCACCTATTACTAAGTTACGCTCAGAATCACTTGAGATATCCCCGCCTTTTGCGTGTAAATGCCCCATAATTATTAATGGTGAGTTTTGCTCGTTTATATTAGTAGCTTGCTCTAATGCAAGTTCATAAGCTTTTGCAACGCCTTGAGCATAACTAGGGCCGCTTTCGGTTTGGCTAAGTAAACTTACATCGCTTGCACGTAAAAATGGCATAGTGACGATTACAGCGCGTTTATCATTGGTATTTATGGTAATAACAGTTTCATCGGGTGTTGCGACATCAAAGCGCCCTACTACGTGCGTATCAAATTGCGCTAGTAATGGCTGAGCTGCCAAAATACGATTTGCAGAGTCGTGGTTACCCGCAATAATTACTACGTGTAATTGTGGGGATGCCTTTTTGGCGTCTTTAATAAATTGGTAAAGCTGATTTTCGGCGCTAGCGCTTGGAGTCGCGGTATGATAAATATCGCCAGCAACTAAAAGTAAGTCTATTTGTTGTTCAACAAGAGTGGCTAATAACCATGTAAAAAAGGCTTGATGCTCAACACGGCGGTCGTGTTCGTAGAATTGTTGGCCAAGGTGCCAATCTGAGGTGTGGAGGACTTTCATGTCGCGCTCTTAATTAAACCGTAAGAGCGCCAATATACCCAAGGCAGTTAAAGATGCAAGCCTAAGCCGTGTATTACCTTAGGTTAAACTGTACCAAGCTGAAAAAACAACCGGTAATGCTAAAAGTGCCATTAATAATGGAATTTTTAACGTTTTAGTTTGTTTTGCGTGTAGCGCCTTTAATGCATTAGTTTCGTTGCACGCTGCTACTTTATCGATATAAAAATAACCCGAATCGAGATACTGCTTACAGTTATTCTCACTTGCTGGAATCGCAATTAGTTCTTGTTGTTTTTTTAGGATGTAAAAATCCATAAGCCCACCGCATTTCTTGCTAGTAATCGATATTAATTTGAGGATAAATGTGACGAATTTATTTGCCTCAAATAAAAAGGTTGGCGATTTTAAATATAAACTGCACTAAAGATCAACCTAAAATTGCACTATTTATCATTTATCGTAAAAATAGCGAACATTAAGGAAGTTCGGCAATATTTGAGCCAATAATTCAGCTGTTTTCACTGTATTTTTGTTCAGTAGAGTGGGCTTTTAGCTCATTTTACTTGTTGGAAATTTGAGACACTTATACATAGGATTATTGGTTTACCTGATAATGTTAAAGCAATACTTTTTTAGCAAAGTAGGTAAAATTAATGTGCTTTTTTCAAGCTCTAAAACTTGTATTTAACAGCTCAAAACCATTATTAAAACCCACTTTTGTAAAGCCCCTTTACAGTTTTTATTTATTCGTATTTTGTTACAAAATAATTGTACTTTTCAATCTAATAAACTAAGTGAACATCACCCTAAAAATACGGTACTTGGTCGCTAATTTATTGAAGCTAACTGGTATATTTGTCAAAGTATGCTCACAAAATTATATTAGGACTAACAATGAAAAAAATAGGTCTTACGCTAAGTGCTTTTGTATTGCCTTTGGCAATATCTAGTGCGGTTATGGCGTCTTCGGTTGAGCAAACAAAAGGTTCTTTTGTTGATAAATTTCGTCAATTAGACGAAGCGCTTCCTACACCCAACGTTTATCGTAGTGCCGCTGGCGAACCAGGTGAAAGATACTGGCAGCAACGTGTAAACTACGATATTGATGTAAAGCTAGATGAAAAAAAGCACCGTATTACCGGTAGCCAAAGCATTGAATATAAAAATAACTCTCCGCATACACTTAAATATTTATGGTTACAGTTAGATCAAAATATTTTTAAAAGCGATTCAATTGCCGAAACAACTAAAACGTTTAAAAGCACTTTAGAAAGCCTACCAGCTCAAAAGCCTGCTAAATTAAGTTTAGGTGACTTACGCCGTCAGCAATTTATGAGCGACAACGAACTGGGTTATACTATCAGTGGCGTAAAAGATGACGATGGTAAAGAGCTACGCGTAACTGTAGTTGATACTTTAATGCGCATTGATTTAAACGAGCCATTAAAACCAGGTAAAGAAGTAGAATTTAGCATGAACTTTGCCTTCAACATTGTTGAAGAAGATGCTGTAGGTGCACGTTCTGGTTACGAGCACTTTGAAGAAGATGGCAACGACATATTCTTAATTGCTCAGTGGTTCCCTCGCTTAGCGGCTTATACCGATTACGAGGCATGGACAAACAAGCCATTTTTAGGCTCTGGTGAGTTTACGCTTGAGTTTGGTGATTACGATGTTGAGATTACTGTTCCTGCGGATCACATTGTATCGGCAACAGGTAAGCTTGATAACGCGAGCAAAGTACTTACAAGTACTCAGCGCAAACGTTTAAAGCAAGCTGAAACATCTAAGCGTCCTGTGTTTATTGTTAACGCAGAAGAAGCGCTAGAAAACGAAAAAGAAGGCACCGACAAAACTAAAACGTGGCACTTTAAAGCACAGAATGTTCGTGACTTTGCTTGGGCGTCGTCTCGTAAGTTTATGTGGGATGCAAAAGGTTATCAACAAGGTGGTGACGTTCAGCCTTTAGTTATGGCAATGTCGTTCTTCCCTAAAGAAGGTGGTGACTTATGGAAAAAGTACTCAACTGAAGCGGTAGTACACACAATGGAAGTGTACTCTAAGTATTCTTTTGACTACCCATACCCAACTGCGCAATCGGTAAATGGCCCTGTTGGCGGTATGGAATACCCAATGATTACCTTTAACGGCCCGCGTACTAAGTTACAAGATGATGGTACACGTACTTATTCTCAAGCTGAAAAGCGCTTTTTACTTGGCGTAGTTATTCATGAAGTGGGTCATATTTACTTTCCAATGATTGTTAACTCAGATGAGCGCCAATGGACGTGGATGGATGAAGGCTTAAACAGCTTTTTAGATGGTGTTGCTGGTCGTGAATGGGATCCTACTATTCCTTGGGGTGTTGAGCCTCGCGATATAGTGAGCTACATGAAGTCAGAAGTCCAAGTACCAATTATGACTCAGTCAGACAGCGTATTACGTTTAGGCCCTAATGCTTATACTAAACCTGCCGCAGCCCTTAATATTTTACGTGAAGTAATTTTAGGCCGTGACTTATTCGACTTTGCATTTAAAGAGTATGCTCAGCGCTGGAAATACAAGCGCCCTACTCCAGCTGATTTTTTCCGTACAATGGAAGAAGCCTCTGGTGTTGATTTAGATTGGTTTTGGCGTGGCTGGTTTTACACCACAGACCATGTTGATATCTCTTTAGATAAAGTGTATCAACTACGTTTAGACACTAAAAACCCTGATATTGATTACAGCCGTTTACGTGATATTGAAGCAGACAAGCCTACGTCATTATTTGTTGAGCGTAACCGCGCCGAAGATAAAAAAACATGGGTTGAGCAAAACCCTGATGTTACCGATTTTTATGACGAAAACGACCGCTTTACTGTAACCAATAAAGAACGTAACTCGTACAATAAGTTTTTAAAAGGCTTAGAGCCGTGGGAGCGTAAAACGCTTGAACGTGCTTTAGAAGAAGATAAAAACTACTACGTTATGGAATTTTCAAACCTTGGTGGTTTGGTAATGCCTATATTACTTGAGCTAACATATGAAGATGGCACGACTGAAGAGCGTTATATTCCTGCTGAAATTTGGCGTCGTAATTATAAAAATGTTCAAAAGCTAATTGTTACCGATAAAAACAAACCGCTTGTATCAGTTACTGTAGATCCTAATTGGGAAACAGCGGATGTAGATATTGAAAATAATAACTACCCTCGTCGTATTATTCCTTCACGTATTGAAGTGTTTAAAAAGGAAAAGAGTAAAGCTAAAGTAAGTCGCGATATCATGCAAGATATTAAAACTGAGCTTAAAACTGATGAGAAGAAAGACGAAAAAGATAACGGTGAGGAGCCGCAATAATGCGCTTTTTGCTTATTATTGTTTGCCTTTTAGTTGCTGCGCCGAGTATGGCGCATCAACTAAAATCGTCAATTACAACCGTGCTTTTTAATAAACGAACGCATAATGTTGAGTTAATGCACCGCTTTTATTTACATGATACCGAACATGCCGTAGGAACATTATTTGAAGGCAAAATCGATATTATTAGCAATAAAGCCGATCAGCAACGTTTTGCTAAATATGTTGAATCGCATGTTGCTCTACAAACATTAAGTGGTGAACCTTTACCACTTAACTTTGTGGGAGCACAAGTTGATGGTAAGTTTTTTTGGGTTTACCAAGAAGCACCAATTCCTGAAAACATTGAAGGAATTAAAATGAGCAATGGCGCGCTTCGTGATTTATGGCCATCTCAGGTAAATATGGTAAACGTTGAGGGCAAAGGTAAGATTAAAACTTTAAACTTTGCACAAGATGATACTTGGCTCGAAGCCCGCTTTGAGCAAAATTAACAGTTAAAACTTCCCCAACCAACGCGCACTGCAGTTAATGTGCGCGTTTTCTTCATACGTTTAAACTGCGTTCATTTTTGATCTGGTATATGTAAATTTACGTAAAAATTGGTAGTTCAATTTGTATATTTACCATTTTTTGCGCATGCTACAACTACCAATTATATTTACTGTATTATCAATAGATTGATAGCAGTGCAAATAAATAATTTAAATATAGTTAGTTTCATTTATCCCTTTAGCTATAACTGGCTTGGGCATAAGCAGTAGAGAATTTTATGTTTAAATTTTATTTAGTAATAACTAAATTCAGGGAATGATATGACTACTCAGGTTGAGGCTATTTTTGGAGTAATTTTTGATTTAGATGGAACATTAGTTTCATCCGAACTAGATTTTACATTAATTAAAGCCCAAATAGGTTGCCCTTGCGAGCAAGACTTACTTGATTACATTGCTCAGTTGCCCTCACCGTATATGCGTGAAGAGGCAATGAATATAGTTCACCAACACGAATTAATAGACGCACAACATGCCAGTATTTTACCTGGGGTGAGTGAAGCTATTAATGCTTTAAAGTCTAAAAATATACCGATGGCAATTGTTACTCGCAATTTTGATAAAGCAGCGGCAATGAAATTACAAAATAATCCACTCCCTATCAGCACAGTTTTAACGCGAAGCGATGCCCCAGCAAAGCCAGATCCCAGCGCTTTAAATGCCATTGCTACACTTTGGAACATTAACGCCAGAAATTTACTTTATGTAGGCGATTACCTTTACGACATTCAAGCTGCGCACAATGCAAATATGCGTGCATGTTTATACGCTCCAGAGGTAACGCCAGCTTACGCCGATCAGGCCGATTACGTTTTACATGACTTTGCTGACTTAGTGACATTAGTTGAGAGTTATTCTGAAAAAATAGAGTTATGTTAAATAGCATGCCATTTGATTTATTCTGAAATGAGTATGTAGTTATAAAAGTTTTTATTAATCAAGTTTTGCCCATTGCGGAGCTAGCCCAATACGTTTTGAATTGGTAAAATACCGCAAAACGTAACGTATTCATTAGGGGCACAAAATGGGCAGAGCATTTGTAGTTCGTCAAAGTTCTATGATCAAAACAGCCAATGCAAAAACAAAAGTAAACTCAAAGTACGGCAAAGAGATTTACGTTGCAGCAAAAAGTGGTGATCCCGATCCCGAAGTAAACCAAACACTTCGCCGTCTAATCGAAAAAGCTAAAAAAGACCAAGTACCCGCACACGTTATCGAAAAAGCAATTGAAAAAGCAGCCGGTGGCGCAGGAGAAGATTACTCTGTTGCCCGTTATGAAGGCTATGGCCCTGGTAACTGCATGGTTATTGTTGACTGTTTAACTGACAATCCGAACCGTACTATCAAAGATGTACGTTTACCATTTACTAAAACAGACTCAAAAATTGGTACTCCTGGCTGTGTAGCGCATATGTTTGATCATTATGCGGTACTTGGCTTTGCAGGCGATGACGATGAAGTCGTATTAGAGGCATTAATGATGGCTGATGTTGATGTAAGCGATGTTGAAGCCGAGGATGGTAAAATATCAGTATTTGCACCGCCAACAGAATACTTTAAAGCTAAAACTGCCCTTGAAGACGCATTTGAAGGCATTAACTTTGAAGTAGACGAAATTACGTTTATCCCTCAAGTTAATATTGAAATTGAAGACGAAGAAGTTATTGCTAACTTTGATAAGTTTATAAATATGCTTGAAGATTGTGACGATGTACAAAATATTTATCACAATGCCATTGTAAAAAATTAAACGCAAACGGTTAAAAGCTTTAAAAAGCGTGTTTTGTGTATGCAAAACACGCTTTTTTACGTTTAAATAAATGTTAGATATTCATGTGTATTATGCTTATTTGAATATATATTTTTAAAATGCCTTAAAAGTGCTGTTATTCTAATTTTAGGCGATAAAAAACCAGCTTTAAAGCTGGTTTAGTACTTAATTTTAACTTTGATTAAGCAGTTAAAGCGTATTCGATTTTTGTGCTTTATATTTTATACGGTAGCTATGTAGTAGTGGTTCAGTGTACCCACTAGGTTGCGTTACGCCCTCTAAAACTAATGCCGTAGCGGCTTGATAGGCAATGCTGTTATTAAGGGTTTCTTCGCTTGTTGCCATGGGTGTATACGCAGTGTCATGCTCGTTTTGTCTATCAACCACTTTTGCCATTTTAGCCATTGTTGATTTTATTTGCGCTTGTGAGCACACGCCATTTAGCAACCAATTAGCCATATGCTGGCTTGAAATACGCAGTGTGGCTCTGTCTTCCATTAGCCCAATATGGTTAATGTCAGGTACTTTTGAGCAACCTACGCCTTGATCAATCCAACGTACAACGTAACCTAAAATACCTTGTGCGTTATTTTCTAGCTCACTTTGAATATCTTCTTTTGAAAGCGTTTTAGGGTCTGCCATTAGCGGCGGTGTAAGCAGGTCATTAAGACTCGCAATAGTACGTTTAGCTATACTTTGCTGCTCGGTAAATACGTTTATATCGTGATAATGCATTGCATGCAGGGTAGCGGCTGTAGGGGAGGGCACCCATGCTGTATTAGCGCCTGATTTAGGGTGAGCTTGTTTTTGCTCCATCATTAATACCATTTTATCTGGCATTGGCCACATGCCTTTACCTATTTGTGCTTTATGACTTAAGCCACAAGCAAGGCCAATATCGACGTTGCGATCCTCATAAGCTTGTATCCATGGTTGCTGTTTAATCTGTGCTTTTGGAAGCACAACGCCCGCTTGCATAGAGGTATGAATTTCATCGCCAGTACGGTCTAAAAATCCAGTATTTATAAATACAACACGCTCTTTAGCTGCATAAATACACGCTTTAAGATTTACAGAAGTACGGCGTTCTTCATCCATAATACCCATTTTAAGCGTGTTTTTAGGTAAGCTTAGCGCTTCCTCTACTAAGCTAAATAAAGTGTTAGTAAATGCCACCTCTTCTGGGCCATGCATTTTGGGTTTTACTATATTAATACTTTGCGCGCTTGAATTTTTGATACCTGTTTTTTTATTTAGGTCGTGCAGGGCAGCAGTGGCTGTAAACATCGCATCCATAATGCCTTCAAACACCGGTTGATTAAACACATCGGTAATAGCAGGGTTCGTCATTAAATGGCCAACGTTTCTTACAAACATCATGCTACGGCCTTTTAAAGTAACGGTGCCGCCATCAAGTGCGGTGTATGTTTTATCACTTTGCAGGGTACGCTCAACAGTTTTATCGCCTTTTTTAAACGATTCAACTAAGTTACCTTGCATCAACCCAAGCCAATTTTTATAAACTTGTACTTTGTCTTCTGCATCTACCGCAGCTACTGAATCTTCACAATCCATAATGGTGGTAAGCGCGGCCTCTAACACTACATCTTTTAAGCCTGCTTTATCTGCTTGGCCAATAATGTGGTGGTGATCGATATGTAGCTCTATATGTAAGTCATTGTTTTTTAATAACACTACGGTTGGGTTTTGTGCTTCACCTTGATAGCCAATAAGCTGAGATGGGTTAGCTAATGTGGTTTGAGAGCTGTCACGCAAGGTAATTAAAAGTGCGCCATCTACTACTGAGTAATTCGTGCTTTCTATATGCGAGCCATTGGTCAGCGGCAATGCTTTATCTAAAAACTGGCGAGCGTAGGCCATTACCTTAAAACCACGAACAGGGTTGTAGGTATTACCTTTTTCAGCCCCGTCATCTTCGCTTAACACATCAGTACCGTATAAAGCGTCGTATAACGAGCCCCAGCGAGCGTTAGCGGCATTAAGTGCAAAGCGTGCATTACTTACAGGCACAACCAACTGAGGGCCTGCTGTAAGGGCTACTTCGGGTTCTACATTTAGGGTTTCAATTTCAAAGTGGGCAGGCTCTTTAACCAAGTACCCAATATCTTGTAAAAAGGCATGGTACTTAACGCTATCCCACGTTTTATTAGCAAGATGGTAGTCATCTATTTGCTGTTGAAGCAATTCTCGCTTTTCAAGCAGTGCCTTATTTGTAGGGGTAAGTGTTTGAACGATATGTGCAAAGCTTTGCCAAAATTGATGCTCACTTAAGTGAGTGCCTGGTAGTAATTGATTTTTAACGAAATCAGCGAGTTGTGTATCTACGCTGAGTCCTGAATGTGTGAGAGTGTGGGACATAGTTGCCTTCCTTTAAACGGTCGCGATGTTGTTGTGTGCTTGTGCGTAAGGCAACAATAACTCAAAAAGGCAAAGTTGAGTGCTTTTTAGCTATTCACAAAATGTATAGCCACAATAACAACTATAAATTTACTAAATCTAGAAAAGGAGCCTAATGTTGAATTAAGCGCTACGGAACACACTCCTAGCCACTCTCACAACATTAAAATAATTTACACACTCGTTCGAAGGATTTTATTATGACAACATATCAACGCGAAACAGACACACTCTCTACTCTTTGCCAAACACAAGGCAGCGCATGGAAAGCTATTAACCCTGAATACGCAAGCCGTATGCGTTTACAAAACCGTTTTCGTACAGGGATTGAAATTGCGCAATACACAGCAGACGTAATGCGTGAAGATATGGCTTCATATGACGCCGACACAAGCCAGTACACGCAATCTTTAGGCTGTTGGCATGGCTTTACTGCCCAACAAATGATGATGGCTATTAAGCGCCATCAAAAAACAACTAAACGCAGCTATGTATACTTAAGTGGCTGGATGGTTGCAGCGCTTCGCTCTGCATTTGGTCCGCTGCCAGATCAAAGCATGCATGAAAAAACATCGGTACCTGCGCTAATTGAAGAAATTTACACGTTTTTAAAGCAAGCTGATGCACGTGAACTAGATCACTTGTTTAACGACCTAGATGAAGCAAAAGCGAACGGCGGCGATGTTCAAGCTGTTATTGATAAAATAGACAACTTTGAAACCCATGTTGTGCCAATTATTGCTGATATTGATGCCGGTTTTGGTAACGAAGAAGCAACTTACTTACTGGCTAAAAAAATGATTGAAGCCGGTGCATGTGCCATTCAAATAGAAAACCAAGTATCTGACGCCAAACAATGTGGTCACCAAGCGGGTAAAGTGACCGTTCCACACGAAGACTTTTTAGCAAAAATTAACGCAGTACGTTACGCCTTTTTAGAGCTAGGTATTGATAACGGCATTATTGTGGCACGTACAGATTCATTAGGCGCCAGCCTTACTCAAAAAGTACCTGTGTCGCAAACACCTGGTGACTTAGCAAGCCAATACAATGCATTTTTAGAAACTACGCCAATTAACGGTGTTGATGATTTAAATGAAGGCGATACGGCAATGAAAATTAATGGCCAGTTATGTAAACCAACTCGCCTAGATAACGGTTTATACCAGTTCCGCGAAGGCACTGAAAAAGACCGCGTAGTATTAGATTGTATTACTAGCTTGCAGTCGGGCGCTGATTTACTGTGGATTGAAACAGAAAAACCACATGTTAAACAAATTGCAGAACTGGTGAATCGTGTAAAAGAACACGTGCCAAATGCAAAACTGGTATACAACAACTCGCCTTCGTTTAACTGGACGCTTAAGTTTCGTGAGCAAGTGTATCAAGAGTGGGAAGAAGCAGGCCGTGACCTTAGTGCTTACCCAAGCCTTGGCGATAATAAAGGCCTTATGGCACCAGAAATGGATGCAACAGAGCTTGCACAAGCAGCCGATTTACTAGTGCAAAACTTCCAGCGCGATGGCGCACGTGAAGCCGGTATTTTCCATCACTTAATTACTCTGCCTACGTACCATACAGCTGCACTGAGCACTGATATTTTATCAGAAGGTTACTTTGGCGATATGGGTATGCTGGCTTATGTACGTGATGTACAACGCCAAGAAATTCGTCGTGAGCAAGCTTCTGTTAAGCACCAAGACCTAGCAGGGTCTAACATGGGCGATACGCACAAAGAATACTTCTCTGGTGATAACGCGCTAAAAGCCGGTGGTGAAGACAACACCATGAACCAATTTTAATTCCTAACTAGATAGTGTTACTCAAGGGCCAATAGGCCCTTTTTTATTGCTTTAAGTAAAGTTAGAACATTGAAGCATAATTACAGATCAGACTTTAACTAGGGCGTGTTGATCTTTGTGGATTGAAATTTGTTCAAACTAGGGGCGATTAAATCGCGGCGCGAGGTTTGTAACCTAGTGGGCTAAGTAAAAACCGAGCAACAAAGAGTTTATCGTCCCTAGAAAGAATCCAAAGGGCAGCGCATGTTTGGTATTTATGCTACGTTATCGCCTATTCATGGGGAATAACCACACTACATAAGCTCCGCCTTGCCTAAAAACCAAACATACTGCTGCAAATTAACCCACCAAAGTTCAACACGCCCTTGCCAAATCATGTTGGATCACTATTTTACTACCTGAGTGAATTTACAGATCAGAGTTTAACTAACCTTTCATAAAACGGCATATTTGGGGTGATTTTGCTGTAAAAAGCGTTTACAACAACTTTAAAAGGCTGGTAAGTGACTGATTTTTGCTTTAATAGACAAACTTAGTGAATTTATAAACCGATTTTTTACTAACTTCTCCGTGCGATAAAACAAAATTTTACTAACTGAGAGGCTATAAACAGTGACTCAAACCGATTTTTTACCAACTCAAGTTACAAAAAATGCTATAAACCGAAATTTTACTAACTGAAGTTTTAGCTAAGTCCGATATTTAACTGTCACAGAAGTGTAAAGGGGGTTTACAGTTTGAATACTACGGCGATAAATACAAAAGCCACTTATTTAAAGTGGCTTTTATTTGAGCTATAAATGTTATACAAATTTTAGGTTATTTAGTGTGTTTATCAAACCACCATTGAATATAAGCAACTTTGGTCATTAAGTTTGATGGGCGAGCTGTAATACCATGCGATGCATCAGGAATTCGCACCATTGCAGTATCAACACCTTGTAACTTTAATGCCTGATAAAACTGTTCAGTTTCTGAAATTGGTGTACGGTAGTCAGATTCCCCAGTGAGCAACATAGTAGGAGTTTTAACGTTTCCAACATAGCTGATAGGCGAGCGTTTCATGTAATGCTCAATGTGATCCCATGGTTTTCCTGGAAACCAGTAATCAGCAAAAAACGGATAAAAATCTGCTGTTAGTACAAAACTGATCCAATTGATAACAGGCTTAGCAACTACAGCTGCAGCAAAACGATCTGTATGACCCACAATCCATGCAGTTAATACACCGCCACCAGAGCCACCGGTTACAAACAATTTAGACTCGTCAATAAAGCCTTTCGCTATTAGCGCATCAACACCTGTCATTAAGTCATCAAAGTCGTTACTTGGGTAATTATGATGAATGGTTTGTGCAAACTCGTTACCGTATGAATCACTTCCGCGTGGATTCATGTATAGAACGATATTCCCCTTTGCTGCAAACAGTTGAATTTCGGCGCTAAAATGCGGCCCATAATTAGCGACAGGGCCGCCGTGTATTTCTAGTATTAACGGATACTTTTTGCTGCTGTCAAAACCTGGCGGATAGGCAATCCATCCTTGAACAGGGAGTTCATCGTAGCTTGATTTAATCCAAACTTCTTCCACTTTAGCCAAAGCTTTATCACCTAGAGCATCAGCATTAAGGGTAGTTAAACGCTGCGCTTTACCGCGTTTAATTGTTGCTATATCAGCAGGGCGCTGAGTATCTGCAAGGGTAAAGGCTATTTCGCCATCTTCGCTTACATCAAAGTCGCCACCAGAATAAGGGCGACCAAATGCAACGCTGCCAATTTGGGTTGTTATTATTTTACGCTTGCCACTGCGTGGTTGATACGCAAGGGCAGTTTGGCCTTTATCTGCATAGCTAAAGTATATGCCTTTGGAGTTTGCACTCCACTTTATTTGACCTACGCTGCGGTCAAAATTCGGCGTTAAGCTAACTGTCTCTCCAGATTTTAAATCACGAATATAAAGCTGAGCGTTTTCGTAGTTAGTGCGTTTATCATCGTAACCTGTGTACGCTAAGTAACGACCATCGGGAGAGATTTTAGGCTGCTCGTCAGGACCATTTCTATCGGTAATTTCTGTTATATTTTGCGAAGCTAAATCGAGTTTATAAATTTCACTGTTTGTGGGTTTTAGTTGGTTGTTTGTGTGCCTGTTTGCAGAAAAATAAAGCGACTTACCATCGTTGCTAAAACTTACATCGCCCGCGTTATCAAACTCATCATGAGTGAGTTGTTTGGCATTACCACCGTTAGCATCTATGGAAAATAATTGGCTAAAGCCCTTTTGTGTGTAACCGCCACCATCTGAACGGTAGTAAACATCATCAATAAATTTAGCAGGCTCTGCCCACGTTGCACCTTTTGGTTTACCTGGTAAGCTCACTGGTGCTGAATTAGCGCTTGGAACAAACATGCTAAATATTAATTGGTTGGAATCAGGGCTCCATGTAATCGCACGAGGACTACTTGTTAAGTTACTTATTTTTGCCATAGCACCTGTTTTAAGCCATTTAATATATATTTGGCTGCTGCCATCGCGGGTTGATATAAACGCAAGGCGTTGGCCATCAGGAGAGAGTACTGGCGAGTAATCCATGTGCACGCCAGAGGTTAATGGCTGCATTTGTTTGGTTTTGTAATCAACAGACCAAATATTCCCCACTTTACGATCTGTTTTTATATCCATGCGATTACGCACAAAATAAACCGTTTTACCGTCTTCGGTTATATCTATTTGATTGGCATATTCTAAATTAAATACATCTTGCAGTTGTAGTGTATTTTTTTCAGCGTAGGCTAAATTGCTACAGCCTAAAACGAGGCTAAGTTTTAAAAACTTTTTCATTTTTATCCCTGTTGTTACTTTTTTAATTTTCTAAGTAGTTATATGTTAGGGATTATTAAATTAACAGTAGGATGCGATGAAGCTCTTATTTAACTCTATGAGTTAAAGCTGTAAAGGGGCTTTACAGCTTATAATTTAAGGTTGTGTGGAAAGCCTAATTGGCTGAGTTACACAGGGCTTTTATATCTTTTATAAGTGATATGCCATCAGCGTTGTCGCCATGTACACATAAGCTATGGGCGTTGAGCGTTAGTTTTTTTCCTGTTCGTGTTGTTACACTACCATCGGATAAAAGCTGAGTTACTTGTTTTAGTAATGCAGCTTTGTTGTGAACGCTGCCCTCAAGTGTTCGTGACACTAAATGCCCGTCGTCGGTGTACTGCCTATCGGCGAATGCCTCGAGTATTAGATCAACTCCTGAGCTTTTGGCTATTTGAATGTGCTTATTGGCATTTTTAGTCGCTAAAATCATTAGCTTTAAATCTGTTGGGTAGCTGGCAATTACATTTATAACGGTTTGTAATATTTGATCATTTGCCATCATGTCGTTATAAAGTGCGCCGTGGGGTTTTACATAGCTAAGTGTTAAACCTTGTACTTTTGCCATCCCCTCAATAGCGGCTATTTGATAGTGCAGGCAATTTGTAAGCTCTTTTTCGCTAAGTACCATTGAGCGCCTACCAAAGCCCTGCTTGTCTGGGTAGCTTGGGTGAGCACCAATTTGTACGTTATGTTGCTTGGCAAGTACAATAGTGTATGCCATTACATCGGCGTCACCTGCATGAAACCCACACGCAATGTTAGCCATATCAATATGTGGCATAACGTCATCGTCTAGCCCCATTTTCCACGCGCCAAAGCTTTCGCCTAAATCACAATTGAGTTTCATATTAGTGCGCCTTTTGCGGTTTTATTGTGACAGGTAATACGCCGTTAGCCGGTGCTTCTCCTAGTAACACTTTTGCAAGTGCGGTAAAAGCAGGACCAGATACAATATCGTTTTTATCTACATCAATATTATATGCATACGATGCAAGTACGGCATTTGCATAATCGCCAAATTTAGCAATGTCATAAGGGGCTCTCAGGCTTATAAAAACAGTGCTTTTATTACTCTGCTTTGCCATATTTAATAATGACTCAAGTGCTTTTGGCTGCTCTGCATTATTAAGTGCAAAATTTGAATCATCTTTTAAATCATCCATACCGCCAATTTCGACCGCACTTTGATTAGGTGTTGCATTACCGGCGATAACTACATCAGCAGCGTGTATTTGTGCTTTTGCGAGTGCCGGATTAAACCCTTGTAAACTACTACAACTATAGTTAAGTTTTTGCTGGCTGATAGCTTCAATTGCTTGCTGCATTGCCATACATTTACGCGTGTCTGGCATAATAATATGAACATTACTTCCTGCTTTTAAATTAAGCGGCAAAGTACTGTTATTATTTTTAACCTGCGTTATTGCCTCTACAGCAAGCTGCGCTTCTATTTCGCGATGTGCTGCACTGCCAATTGTTTGCTTTGCATTTATGAGCGCGGTAATAGGGTCAAAATTAGTGCTTAATCTAAATTTATTTTTAAGTGTAATAATACGCTGTGCCGATTGTGCTATTTCTTGCTCATCAAGTTGGTTTGATTTAACCGCTGCAACAAGATCTTTAATAAGATCATCGAGTTTATTTAAATCATCTGGTGTTCTAATTTCAATAGGCATTAGGGCAATGTCAGCTCCAGCGGCAAATGTATTTATTACCGCTTGAGTTGGTGTGAAGAAGTTACTAATACCAGCCATATCAAGCGCATCAGTTACTACAACTCCTTGGTAATTAAGCTCGCCACGTAAAATATCAGTAATGATTGCGCGCGACATTGTTGCCGGTTTTATCATAGTTTTGCCATTAACACTTATAAACGTTGTGCTATCAAGCGCTGGGTATTGAATATGCGCCGTCATTATCATACCTGGGTTTTGCTTGGCGATAATGTGTTTAAACGGTGCTAGGTCTTGCTCGTAAATAACTTCTTTTGCATGGTTTACTTTAGGCAAGCCTGTATGGCTATCTACGTTTGTATCGCCGTGACCCGGAAAGTGCTTTAACGAGGTAATCACGCCATTGCTTTCAAATCCTGCAACCTGTGCGGCGCCCAATTTACTCACTAATGCTGGCTTTTCACCAAACGAGCGTACGTTAATAACAGGGTTATCGGGGTTCATGTTTACATCAACCGTGGGCGCGTAGTTTACATTTATACCCAGCGAATTTAGCTCTTTAGCTATTACTGTTGCTGTTTTTGTCGCAAAGCTTGTACCGTGTTTTTTGTAGGTTGCGCCAATCGACATATTACCGGTAAATGAGGTGGCAACATCGCGTGGTAAACGCGCTACACGTCCGCCTTCTTGATCTATTGATATAAATAGCGGCAGCTTACTACTGGATTTACTTGCAGCTGTTTGCAATTGGCTATTAAGCGCAATTGTTTGCTCTATCGATTGAGTGTTTTCAGAAAATAAAATTACCCCACCAATATCGTATTTTGCAATAGCGGTAGCGAGTTCATTAGGTAACTCGGTCATTGGAGTTCGGCATTTATTACTTACTCCTTGCTGGCAGAAGTAACGAAAGTCGAGTATTAGCTTTTGCCCAAGTTGTTGTTCAAGAGAAAGCACGGGTTTAGCAAGCGAGGATTGTAATGGCATTAAGCACCCAGATAAAAAAACGATAGACGATACAATACACTTATTTAGCAAAACACACTCCAAAGCTAAAAAGTAGATAAGTGTAAGCAGCTTAACTACTTTTTGAGGTAACTGCAAAAGAAGGATTTTTTGCAGAGGAACCAATAACGTATTGTAAAAGTTAAAGAAAATTCATAATCTTGCAACTAGCGAAAAGTTATATTTAGTTATATTTTTTGTGGCTTTGTTAATATTAGATAATAAATTTTCAAGAGGGTATAATTGCGGGCTTTATATACAATTATAGGTTCGGGTACTGAATACCTGTACTTAGGATGGCATACGTTTGCGAAAAAAATTATTAACGGCCTTAAATCTTCGATTTCTTATTTTGCTTTTAGCGATTACGGCTTCTATTAGTACTTTAGTAAGTAGCTTTTATTCTACCTACCAAGTACAAAAAGAGCAGTTAACAGCTTACACGCTAAAAAGTAACTATGCTTATGCCAATAAACTGGCATCCGCAACAGATAATTTTTTAGAATCCGCAATGCAACAACTGGCCTATTCAGCTAAAAAAATAGAGCAAAGAGTTGATGATGAAGATTTATTAAACCAAGAAGCGACCCGCTTACACTTACAAACGAATAGCTTTAACTCGGTTGTAATTAATAAGCATAGTGTTGTTGTCGCAACCTCTCCTAAATTTCCGCAACTTATTGGTGAATCAATCCACTCACCTGGCGCTGTACAAGCGCTACAAGAAAAAAGACCATTAATCAGCGCGCCTTATATGTCGGCTGCTGGGAACTTTATTGTTTTTATTTCTCATCCTTTGTTTGATAAAAGTGGAGATTACCTTGGTTATATTGGTGGCTCTCTTTATCTAAAGGAGCGTAATATTTTAAATAGCTTATTAGAGCAGCATTATTATGAGGGTGGAACATATATTTATGTGGTCGACGCCAGTAGGCGAATTCTCTATCACCCAGATCAGGCACTAATAGGGACAGTCGTCACAAATAATTCCATCACTAATAATATGATTACAGGCCAAAGCGGTACTTCTATTGTTAAAAATAGCCAAGAGATAGAAATGCTAGCAGGCTTTTCCTCCGTGCCTAAAGCAAAATGGGTAATTGTCGCTCAGCGCCCTGTAAGAGCAACGCTTTCGTCACTTGATTTACTCATAACTGAAGTAATAAAACGTACATTACCGATGGCTGTTATTACGTTTCTTTTAATAGGTTTTTTTGCTCACTTAATTTCTAGACCTTTAAAACAACTAGCAGACAAAGCAAATACACTTGACGATCCAACAAGTATTGAAGAGCTAAAAAGTGTTAAATCTTGGTACTTTGAAAGCCAAAGACTAAAAATTGCAATGCTCAATGGAGTTAATACTTTGCAAATGCAGATAGGTCAGCTTCGTCATGATACGCAAACAGATCCCCTCACTGATACTCATAACCGTAGGAGTTTAAACGGTTTATTAAACCAATTGATGTTTAAGCAAACTCCATTTGCTATTTTAGAGATAGACATCGATTTCTTTAAGCGAGTTAACGATACCTTTGGCCATGATAAAGGAGATGAAGCTCTTAAATCGCTTACTGATATTATCAAAAAATTATCTCGAAAAGACGATATCGTAGCACGTATAGGTGGTGAAGAATTTGTACTTGTCTTGCCTAATGAAAACAGCCAAAGTGCGCTCAAAATAGCAGAGCGACTACGTAAAACTGTTGAGTCTACAAATATGGAAACTATCGGCTTTATAACAATTTCTATTGGGATTGCAACTTGGCCTGAGCACAGTAACGACATAGACCAAGTTTACAAGTGTGCTGACAAAGCACTTTACCATGCAAAAGAACATGGCCGTAATCAGTGCATTGTTGCTGATTAAAAGTGTGTTTCGATAGGTGAATAGTTAATTGCAATTTCTACATTGCTCACTGATCTATAGCTGTTTAGAGCACTAGACAATCCTGCAATATCAACATCCTTTTCAACAAGTAATGTGTAATTGTGAGCTGTTGACTTGACTAATTCATAATTATTTTTTAACTCATCAGGCACAGAATCGGTATTTAGTGTAATGGTAAGAGTACCTGTTACTACACCTTTTTGTTTTAAGTTCTGATTATAAATAACGTCGCCTTTAAATAACTGCTCAGAGTTAAAGATAAGTTTATCACCAGATGAATTTATGCTTTTAGATGCATTTTTAACAACACCTTGACTACTTTCTTTTTTAGGGAAAATAATGTCACTTTTCTGGTTCTTAGATGGTTCTTTTATAATGATCTCTGCTGTTTTAGGTTGTACCTGAGAGTTGTTAACCTCTGTTTTTTCACTGTTATTACATGCAGATAGTAATAAAGCTGCGATTATTGGCACTGCACTTGTAAAAATTATTTTTTGCATTCGTTTACCTTTGTTTACTTTTCTTTAAATTTAAAGCTATTCAGCCTTATTCAAGTCTGTATATTAACAACTTAACTAGATGTTTACATAAAACAATCAATTTAAAAACATTAAGTATTTAAACATAATAAATACAAACAGGTGGATACATGTCTCAATTCAAATTAACAACTATTGCCATGGTTGTAACATCTACATTAGCAGCAGGTGAACTAACGGCCGCTGAACAAACTCGATTTTATGATGTAAGTGCAACAAATTCAGTTACTCAGGGCGCTTCTTTAGCTGCCGTTCAGCAGAAAACCTTAGCCGAACGCGCCACTGTGTCGGGTCAAAAATCTATTTACGATGCACAAATGGGTAAAGCAACATTTTTATGGCAAGCAATAGGTCAGCGTAAGCCTGACATGGCTTTAATCGCAGCTGATAACCGTAATCAATATGCTGCTGACTTTTATATTGAAACTTTAACAGGTATTAGTAATCGTAAAGCAACAGCATCTTCTGCTGTTATGGTTGATTTATCAGAACAAAAACGCGGTTCTATTAGTGCAAAATACAAACAACAAGTAAACGGTGTTGAAGTTTTTAACCGCGAATACAACTTGTTAATGGATAAAGAGTACAACTTAGTAGCAAGCTCGGGTTATTTTGCTGATACGTCGTCATCTAAAAATAAACTTGCTGCGTTAACTGGTTTTGTAAGCTCTGAGCAAAGCATAAGAAAAGCATTTAGTGAATTAGCAAATATTGATGTCTCACTTCGTAAAATTGGTAACGAAGGTGGATATGCAAAATATGAGGCTAAATCATTAGATGATTCTAAGATTGTTTTAGGTACACCACGTGCAAAAGAAGTGTTTTTTGAAGTTGCAGGCGAGCTTAAATCAGCTTACTACATTGAAGTAGAAGTAGCAGAAGTTGGCTCTTTAGAAAGTGACTACTTTAGCTACGTAGTAGATTCAAATAACAGCAAAGTATATTTTGCGAAAGATTTGAAATCTCATGCAGCTGACTTTAATTACCGTGTTTACGCAAACCAAGATGGCTACCCAATGGAAAGTCCGCACGGTGACGTAATTCCTGCAGATGGCCCAGAACAAGTAGACGAGACTGAGATTTTAGATGCGCCAATGGTATCTCTATCTTACTACAGCAAACTAAGCACAATGGACCCATGGTTAGCTGATGACGCAACAACAACATCAGGTAATAACGTATTTGCTTACGCAGATGTGGTTGCACCTCAAGACTTTAGTGAAGGTGACTTTACTGCTGAAACAACAGCAGACTTCACATTTGACTACCCTTATCAAGTAGATGAAGTCGCAAATAGCTACGCAAACCGTAAAGCGGCTATTGTTAACTTGTTTTACATGAATAACTTTTTACATGATTTTTTCTATGACCATGGCTTTGATGAAACGTCAAATGTAGCGCAGGTATCTAACTTTGGTCGTGGCGGCGTAGAAGGCGACCCGATTGAAGCACAGGCTCAAGATAACTCAGGTCGTAATAATGCAAATATGTCTACACCAGCTGATGGTGCTAGCCCACGTATGCAAATGTACTTGTACAACAGTAAAGATGCCACTGTTGGTGTAGATTTTGGTATTACAGTAACTTCACATGACTCTTTAGGCCTTTTAGCTTCAACAAAAGAATCTGGCTTTGGTAAATACCAATTCAGTGATGTGGCTGCAGAAGTTGTTCGTTTAGATGATGGAAATACAGTAGATTCAACAAGTATTAATGATGGTTGTGAGCCTGCTATAAATGCTGCTGAACTAGCAGGGAAAATTGCAATTGTAGATCGTGGCTCATGTGCTTTTACGATTAAAGTAAAAAATGCACAAGATGCAGGTGCAATAGCAACTATCGTTGTTAATAATGACCCAGATACGGCAGAACCGGCACCAATGGGCGGTGAAGACGATACTGTAACCATTCCAAATATGGGTTTAAATTACGCTGATGGTCATGCAATGTATGACCTAATTGATGCTGGTGAAGTTGTTACTGTAGACATGTTTACCAAAGCAACATTAAAAGATGGTACGTTTGATAATGGTATTATTGCTCATGAATGGGGTCACTACATTAGTAACCGCTTAGTCGGTAATTCATCAGGCCTTATTAACTTCCAAGGCCGCGCAATGGGCGAAGGCTGGGGCGATTTCCACTCATTAATGTTTATCGCTAAAGAAAGCGATATAAATATTACAGGTAACGATAAGTTCCAAAAAGCATATGGTAGCGGCACATTTGTAGAAGACTTCTACTTCGGTATTCGTCGTCTTCCTTATTCAACTGATACAGATGTAAATGCATTGTCGTTCCGCCATATTACTGAAAATGCTGGTGCTGATATTGGTATATCACCAACAAGCGTGGCTTCTCCTCATGCTGCCGGCGAAATTTGGGCAACTGTATTATGGGAAAACTATGTAGCGCTTATTAACGAGCATGGCTTTAATGAAGCACAAACTCGAATGGCAGATTACTTAGTTGCAGGTTACAAATTAACACCTATTGCACCAACCTACACTGAAGCACGTGATGCTATTTTAGCTGCTGCCTATGCAGTAGACCCTGCTGATTACAAATTAATGGTAGGTGCATTTGCTAAACGTGGTATGGGTCTTGGCGCAGTATCGCCAGATCGTTTCAGTAATGACCTTACTGGTGTGGTTGAATCAGATAAAACACAGCTTTCTAGCTATGCATTTGCAAGTGCTGACTTAAACAACATGTACAATGGTACAGAGCTTGGTTTTTGTACTAATGATAATATTTTAGATAAAGGCGAAACGAGTACTGTTAGCGTAACAATTACTAACCGTGGTAGTGAAGTACTTAGTGGTACAACAGCACAGCTGACTGTTATAAGCGATCACGATGTAACATTTGAAAATGATGGTTTACTTACTTTTGGTGAAGTTCAACCGTACGAAGCAATAACAAGTAACGATATCAAAGTTACTTTGAACGAAGCGGGTACAGCTGAAACACTAGAAATTGAAGTCACATTTCCTGAAATTGAAACAGACGATGATATTGTTGAAGCGCTTGATCAAACACTCACGTTTGAAGTAAATATGGGCTTTAAATCAGAAATGCCTGTTGGAGCTGTAGCTTCAGATGATATGGAAGTAGCAAGTTCATCACTATTAGATTTAAAAGAAAACGTAATGTTTGGTGGTGACTTAGCTGTTGGCACTCAGGTAATGGATAATAGTAGTAATATTGCCTTCTTTGAACAAGGTGGGTTTGGGCTAGGCACACAGGCAATGCGCCTTGTAAATAATGGTTTCCAATCAGATGTAGCAGTAGAGAGTAAGTCATTCGAAGTTGGTTACTCAGGCGACTTTGAAATCTCATTTTGGCATTTCTATAGTATTGAGCAAAACTGGGATGGTGGTGTTGTAGAAGTTAGTGTTAATGGCGGTGACTGGGTTGATGCTACTGAAATTGGCGGCACATTTGATGTTGGCTATGACGCTGTTCTAATCGAAAATGATTCGCAAGAACTTCAAGAACGTGAAACTTTTACAGGTAATAACGTACAAGATAGTGGCGCGTATGGTAATTATGAAACTATCAACTTTGGTGATGCTCTAAACGGCAACTTAGTAAAAGTGCGCTTTAGAATCTCATCAGATGGCGCAGTAAGTGATTTAGGTTGGTGGATTGATAACCTAACTATGTCTAACGTTTTATCTCCTGTATTTTCAGAGCTTGTAGCGGGTGATTCACTAGCATGTGATAACGCAGCCCCACTTGTTTTAGTCGAAAGTGCATCGGCGGAAATTACTGAATCTGCTACAGGAACAATTACAGCAACAGCTACAGATCGCAATGGTCAAACACTAACTTATGCTTGGACTCAGGTTAGCGGTAGTGCTGCTACGCTCACTGGTACTGACACTGAAACTTTAAGCTTCACACCTGCAGCTATTACTGCAGATGAAGAGCTTGTTTTTGAAGTTGCCGTAAGTGATGGTGTAACAACTGTGACTCAACAAAGTACTGTAATGGTAAAAAATGAAGCGGTAGCAACAGTGCCTGTAACTGAATCAAAATCTAGCGGTGGTGGTAGTTTTGGCTTTATAGCTTTATTACTTACTCCATTAGTATGGTTTAATAGACGCCGTAAAAACGTAAGTAAATAAGTTTAAATAACATCCCGTCATCTCTAAATACATGACGGTTTTAATGAAAGGCCAGTAGCGTTTGCATCTGGCCTTTTTTATGCACTTAGTTTGATTTTTTTAGTCCTGAGCACAGTAACGACATAGACCAAGTTTACAAATGTGCTGACAAAGCACTTTACCATGCAAAAGAACATGGCCGTAATCAGTGCATTGTTGCTGATATTAGCTAACCACTGCTTAGCTAAGTAATACTTTACATTGAACTTAAATTGATAAATTCTCTACAAAGAGTGCATGAGTTTATTAAGCCAGCCATCAGCTTTTGATGGTTTGTAAATCATTACTATGTCTTCGCTGTAGCGACTGTTAACCCCCTTTACAGTTAATTTTTTAAGCCCTAAATCATCAATCACGAAATTTGGTAAATATGCCAACGCCAAGCCACTTTGTATCACCTCTATTAATGCACTGTAATCGCTACATCTAAATACAATATTGCGCGGGGCTATTTCATCTTGCCAACCGTCGGAGCCAATACCTTGTTCAAGGCCGCACAGTGGTGAAAACAACGGGCATGCAAAAGACAACTGTAGTAATTGGTTTTTATTGAGTGTTAAAAAGCCTTTTTGTACTAGCTGATGTGAAGGAGACGCAGCTACACTAAACTCAGTATTAAATACGTCAACCGCCACTAAATTAGTATGTGAGCTGTTGTTTAATGCCTCGCGAGTAACTAGCGCAATATGCGCCGAACCTGATGCAACTTGGCTTATGGCTTCATCTTCAAATATATTATTAATACGCACCGAGCAAGGCAGGTTACTAAGGGGTGTAAGCAGCTTTTTAACGCCACTTTTGAGTAAAATGGCAGGGCCTGCAATAACCGCATTAAATTTATGATTATCGCTTTTAAAACGGCTAGTAAGCTGCTGGTAATTATGAACTAAATCGCTACTGTGCTTAACAAACTCTTTGCCTTTATCATTGAGTACTAAGGTTTTACCTACACGGTTAAACAGCTCCGTGGCTAAATTTGCCTCAACCTTTTTTAGCGTTTTAGACAGCGCACCTGGGGTAATATTAAAGTGCTTAGCGGTTGTATGCAGATTTTGCGAACCCGCCATATGAATTACTTTTTCAATGTCATCTAAATGCATAGCGCCAAACCGTATTAACCAAAAGGAAACAACTAATCACTTATTATCGATTATTTGTATATAAAAATCAGCTTATAGTGACGCTATATATATTTTTTGAGCACTAACATGAAACACATACTGCTATTTTTTATTTTATTATCGAGTGCAGCGCACGCAAATACACCTCAACACAATTCACACATAACCCACAGCTATAATGGCTTCCATGGTATGGCGCTTATTTTAGCCGGCGATAAAGTACTTGCCAGCCACATGCCTTTATACGCCCCTCCACACAACTACCAAATAGTGTATGAAGTAACTACGGATGACCCCCACTTAAAAACAATCAAAAATATTTTAAATAAAGCAGCAGACGAGCAAGAACAGATCACTATTTTACCAACCAAATTTGACCTAAATTTATTAATAAATAAAAAGACACCCACCTTAAATGTAACTGTATTTAACGGCCATTTTGAACGCGGTGGCAACGTACTTTTCACTACAAAGCTAACCTTTAAAAACCCGCTATATGTTGAAAAAATAACGACTAATCAAGCACAAAAAAATGTGTTTACATTAATAAAGCTAACAGAGCAGCAAGGTTTAGTAATTCATAAAATACAAAGCAAGCCAAGCTATGACTCGTTAAGCTTAGTACCACTTACTATGAGTAAATATAACGGGAAATTGAAGTGTGATGCTTCGATAAGCACTGCGCTTAAAAGCAAACTAGAGGCATGTTTTAAAACCGTACCAAGCTATTTAGAAACAAAAGACTTTGCAGTTAATTAATTTATAAAACCAGTGATTTTGGCTTTAAATCGCTGGCTTATAAAGTGTTACTTTGTTTTTAGTAAATTTTAAGATGAAATTTTGAGATGACACCCACCGTTAATTTTGTACTTTAGCCATAATGAATTAGGTGGTGCACTTCCAATTAGAATCTAGGAATCAATAAATAAAAAATTAGGTTGGGTGTCATCATAAAAATAAACTCAACAAACGCTGCAGCTTCATGCAGCGTTTGTTGCTATTTAATTTTCTAGGAGCTAATTAAAACTCATAGCTTATTTTGGCTGAAAAGTTACGCCCAGGTTGGGTGTATTGGCTAAAATCAGCACCTTGTGATTGACCTGCAATCAACTCAAAAGGTACATATTCTTTATCGAGCAAGTTAAGTACACCTACATTTAGCTGCCACGCTTGCCATTCGTAGTTTGCGTATAAATCAACAACGCCGTAGCCATGTCCTTGCGTAGTTTTATTACCGTTTGTATCAAGTACTACATCCGATTGCGATTTAGCCAAACGCAACGCGGCGGTCCAGTTAATATTACCCTGTTCTGTACTTAACAATACTGAGCCATTTAACGGGCTAATGCTGGTAAGAGGCTGATCGGTTTCTTTATTTTCACCATCAACGTAAGCCACGTTTGCCTCTAGTAGTATATTTTCAGCTACATACATGGCAATTCCTGCTTCAACACCGCTTATTTGTGTTTCGCTAATATTTTGGTACTGATACAGCGTTTTGTTTACGCCAGGAATGTACGTTGGCTCAACACCCACTACGGCGGTTTCTATAAAGTCATCGTATGCTGCATAAAAAGCACTTAAATTTACACTAATATCGCTGCTGGCGTATCTTAGCCCAAGCTCAAACGAATCACTGCTTTCAGGGTCTAAATCGGCGTTTGGTAATATTTGATAAAACGGCTCAACGCCGTGGCTTTGATAGGCTTGGTCGTGTGGTGGTATTTTAAAGCCTCGTACGTATTGCCCGTACAACGACAAGTTATCATCCACTTGGTATATAGCACCTAGCTTAGGCGAAAAAGCAGATTCGGTAATATCACCAAGCTGCGCATCGGCGTATAGCTCATCATTTTTAGCCTCTAGGGTGTAGTAATCATATCGCACACCCGCAATAACTGACCACGCGCTATTATTAAACGAAATACTATCTTGTACATAAGCGCCAATTAAAGAGGTATCAGCCCCCGGAAATGCTTTTTGTTTTTGATCTGTAAAATCAACAGTGCCATCGGCTAAAATACGGGTTTTAAAACGTGGGCGGGTGGTGTCGTATAAGTCTATATCAATCCCGTATACCACTTCATGATCGGCACTCTCTGCGTTAAACCCTTTATTAAATACCGCTTTTAAACCTAAAATATTTTGCTCAAAACGATAGTCGTTATAATCGGTGTAGGTGCTTGCGCCACTAATTTGATCGCTTTGTTGCTCGTAACTACTATAAGACACTTGCCCATACCATTTATCAAACGCGGCGGTTGCTACTTCTGAATGGTAATCGAGCGCTAGTGACCAACTCGTGTCATCTTCTTCGGTTTCTTGAACAGCGGGGGTTATTACTTGCTCAGTTGTTTGATTAAAGTAATCAAGGGTGTATTTAAGTGTGCGTTTTTCATCAAGCTGTTGCTCAAATTTAACTAATAAAGCATCCGACTTAGCATCATAACCGGGTAAATTTTCGTCATAGTTTTGTACTTCTTCGCTGTCGCGGTGGCTATACACGGCGCTTACTGCAAAGTCGCCTAAGTCTTTTGCCGCAGTAATATCGGCGGCAACTTGATTACTTTGACCTTGATACCCAAGCGCCATTTTTACAAAGCTGCTGTTATTTTTTAAATAATCACTAGGATCTTTAGTGGTTATAACCACAATGCCACCAAGTGCATCAGAGCCATATAATGACGATGCAGCACCTTTGGCTACTTCTACTTGTTTTACACCTGCTACGTCAAAATAATTACGGCCAACTAAATAGCCCCCTCCACCTGCATAACCATCGTTGGTGCGTCGGCCATCTTTTATAAATACAACCCGGTTACCACCAACACCACGTACTGTTAGTGTTTGCGCGCCTGCGCCACTGCCTGTCGTTGCAATGCTTGGGTCGTACTTAAACATGGTTTGTAAATCTACAGCTAGCTGACGCTCTATGTCTTGCTCGGTAATAACAGTGACTGAGCCTGTTACATCTTTAAGCTTTTGCTCAAAGCGCGAGCCACTTACAACAATATGATCGTCAATTATGTTTTCGGCAATGGCAGTGCCCGAGCCAAGTAGTAAGGTTGCTATAGCAGTAAATCTAAACGCAGAGGGATTCATTTTAACTCCAAATGATAATAGTTATTATTTATGGCGGAGATGTTACAACTAAGTCAAATTAAGATCAATTAATTATGATAATCATTTTCATTTAGATTTAACTGGTTATAATAGCCAAAAAATAAAACCGGAGTGTGTAATGAAATACCTATTTATATTGTTTGCTTTAATGGCCCAATCTGCACTTGCACAAGAGCGCGTTATTAGCGCTGGCGGCACCCTTACTGAAATAATTTATGCGCTAGGCAAACAAAATACCCTTGTAGCTGTTGATCAATCGAGCATGTACCCGCACCAAGCCACGCAATTACCGCAAGTGGGCTATTATCGCGATTTAGCTGCAGAAGGCGTACTTTCAATGCGTCCAACCACCTTGTTAGCGCTTGAAGGCGCAGGGCGAAGCCAAGCACTTAAGCAAATTGAGGCAACAGGGGTTAAGCTAATTCATTATAAAAAGCCGACCTCAGTTAACGAGCTACTTGAGCTTATAAAACGCCTTGGTACCGACTTAAACGCCAAGCAAAAAGCACAAACACTTATTACACACATTACAAAATCGTTACCTGAAAAAGCAAAAGCGCAAACACACAGCGCGCTATTTTTACTCTCAGCTAATGAGCGCGGGCTTGTTGCCGCCGGGCAAGAAACCGTCCCTAATTTATTATTTAGCTATGCAGGCATTACCAATATAGGCGCTACGCATTCAGGCTTTAAAGCAATAAATAGTGAAGTACTGGCTGTAAATCAGCCCGACTTTTTAGTAGCCCCAGCCCATGTTGTACAAAGCCTTGGCGGTAAGCAGGCTTTTTGTGAGCAACCTACACTACACTTATTAAAAGCGGCGCAAACCTGTAACTTACTTGTAATGGATAGCCTACTTTCGCTTGGCATGTCGCCGCGTATAGCCACAGCAATTAATGAGCTTAACGAGTATAAAATCCGCTTATGAACACCCTAACATTGAGCCGTTTTAACCCTGTAACACTTAGCCAAACCCATAAATGGATGCTATTAGCCTCTGTGTGTATTTTTGCTTTGGCGCTACTTAGCATAGGGTATGGGCCAGCAGGGTGGGATTGGCGTTTAGCCATTGCTTGGCTTGCACCCGAGCGCTTTAATCAGTTTGATGCGCTGCAAATAAATGTCGTAATGCAAATACGTTTGCCACGCTTTGTGCTTGCAGTGCTTGTAGGGTTGGTGCTTGCCCAAACAGGCGCGTCAACGCAAGCGCTGTGCCGCAACCCATTGGCCGATCCATCTATTATTGGCATTAGTGCGGGTGCGGCCATGGTTGCTGTGGCGTTTATAGCACTTAGCGCGCAGTTTAATTTTAACGCGCAGTTGTATTTACCTTATGCGTCGTTTTTAGGGGCGCTTGGTGTTACCTCGCTGGTATATTTTATTGCCAAGCAGCAAGGGCAAATTAATATCACCACACTTATATTAGTGGGGGTGGCTATTAACGCGTTAGCATTTGCGGTTATTGGGCTACTGAGCTTTTTTGCCGACGATAGCGCGCTACGATTAATAAATTACTGGACCATGGGCTCATTAGGCGGAGCAAGCTGGAGCACGATTATTCAAGCTGCGCCGTTACTGTTTATCAGCCTAATTGGCCTGTGGCGGTTAAAAGAGCCCATGAACTTACTCCTTATTGGCGAGTCACAAGCTCAGTACCTAGGGGTAGACACCAACAAGCTCAAACTATATGTAATTATACTTGTTGCACTAGGAGTAGGGGCGGTTGTGGCACTTACCGGCTTAATAGGGTTTGTTGGTTTAGTAGTCCCGCATATTGCCCGATTAATGGTGGGGCCGCATTTACGTAATATGCTGCCGCTTTGTATGCTAATTGGCGTAGTGGTATTGCTACTTTCTGACTGGCTAGCACGCATTGCCATAATGCCATCAGAGCTACCCATTGGAATTATTACTGCATTATTGGGTGCGCCATTGTTTATTTATTTAATAGTGAAAAATAAGCGAGGTTGGTCATGATCACGTTTAACAATCTAAGCGTTGGCTTTGATAATCACAGCGTTTTAAACGCTATTAATGGCAGCGCTAAACAAGGGCAACTTGTAGCACTACTTGGTGAAAATGGCGCAGGTAAATCTACCTTGCTGCATACCTTAGCAGGTATGCACTCCTTTACAGGCAGTGTACTTTTTAATGCTAAGCCGCTGGCCGCTCATGCGAAAAAACGCCTAGCCACACAGCGTGCAGTGATGATGCAAGCAAACCACGTAGGGTTTGATTTTACTGTATTTGAGCTTATTGCAATGGGCCGCTACCCGTATGTAGAGTCATTAAAAATGCAAAGCGAAAAAGTAAATAAATACGCCGCTATTATGGATTTAAGCCATTATTTAACTCGCCGCGTAAGTGCGCTTTCGGGCGGAGAGCAACAACGTGTGCATATGGCGCGCACTTTGGCGCAACTAAACGCCTTTACACAATCGGCCGAGCCAAAACTAATGCTGCTCGACGAGCCTACATCAGCACTTGATATGCGCCATCAACATGCTTTGCTCAGCTGCGTTAAAGCGTTTGTAGGGCAGGGTAACAGCGCCATTATTGCAATACACGACCTAAATTTAGCCAGCCTTTATGCAACCGATGCTATTTTACTGCACAACAAAAAAGTGCTGCAAAGTGGGCCTATAAACACCGTATTAACTGAACAAAACTTACAACAAATGTACGCCATGAAACTGCACGTAAACCCTCATCCTTATAACGATGCACCCATGGTTTTTTCTCAACGTCAGGAGTTTTTATGAGAGAGCAAGCGTTAAACGATGCACGCACATTGGTTTACAAAACCAATGCTGGTGTCATGTCGACCATTTCTAATAATTTACGCGGTTACCCGTTTGGCTCAGTAACCCCCTATATGTGCGACGAACAAGGCCGCGTTTACTTTTTTATTAGCGATATAGCCCAGCACACTAAAAATCTAAAGCACGACTCTCGTATGAGCCTAACTGTATATGATGCCGCCGACTACGGCGATCAAAACGAGCACGGCCGCGTAACGCTTGTAGGCGATGGCTCTATTGTGCCAAGTGAGCAAGCACACACTTTACTTGATAACTATATTTCCCTATACCCCGAAGCCGCTAGCTATCGCAACGCGCACGACTTTCAATTATGGCAATTAGACGTAGTGCGAGTGCGTTACATTGGCGGCTTTGGCAAAATATTTTGGCTTGAACAAATCGAGTGGCAGGGCGAGGCAAAAAACTGGGATGAAAGCCAACAGCAAAGCATGATTAACCATATGAATGAAGATCACCAAGATGCTATGTCGCTCATATTAATGCAGCACTACGGCGTAGCCGATAACACCCCTATAATGAGCGGCCTATTACCCACTGGTTTTTATATACAAAGCCAAAAGCGTAATTACTTTATTAATTTTAAAACCCAGTGCAACAGCCCGTTAGAGGTACGTAAAGCGCTGGTTGAGCTAACCAACCAAGCCCGAAATAACTAAACTAAATACATGACGACATAGTTAACCTGCGCCCTGGTTAAGAGATTCACTAACTATGTCGTTATTTTATAAGCAAGCTGTTTGCTCGCCTCGCTTGCCTAACGCTTTAAAAGCGGCTTGCTGATGTTCTTTTTGTACATAACGGGTTGGCAAAGGGTTAACCTGCAACTGATACCCACTTTGATTAGCTTGCACATTCGTTACCGGCGATATCCACACAACATTTAGCTCTGGCGCTAAACGCTTAATAACGCGCGCTATACCTTCGCCATTTTTTACATGAAAATCGCCCGCTATATGCATTACTTGCGCATCTTTATGATTATTTAAATAGTTAACGATAGACTCCCCCATGGTTTCATCCCAGGTAACTTGCGCAGCATAATAGTTTTCATTTTGACTTGGCGAGCCGTGATGCATTGAGGTCATAAAACGTTGTCTATAATCACTGGGGGAGGTATCAATAGCGGCTGCAATATAGCTCTGCTGTGTTTCATCAAGTTCGTTTAGGTAACTTATGCCTTGCCTGCCAATACACGTAACAATATTTTTAGGAGCATTTGCAGCGATTACATCGCTATTGTTCGTTTTTGCCAGCTCTACCAGCGCACGGTAATCACTTTTGTAGTTAGGCCACGCTTGGGTGTTATCAATTAAGTATTGCTCACCAATTTCACCTTTAACATACTGGTTTAAAGTAAGCTGATCGGCGCGGCTAAATTGTTCAAGCGACAGGGCAGTGCGTTTATTACTTTTGCTTAATTGCTCAAATAACTCCGCCTGAAATAAATGCACACCCGGGTGCGTATGCCATTCACCTACTAAAACCACATCGGCATTTAATAGCTTGGGCTCTAATAATACAGAGCTAACAGGCTTTGCTTGTGCATTATAAAGCGCAGCGTAATAAAGCGATGAGCTTTTATCAGGCGGCACAGTTGTTGTGCTACAACCACTCAAACCCGTAACTAACGCCAGAGTTAACATAGACTTTTTCATACACACCTTTCAAAACCTTTTAATGCAAATAATTATCAATATCATATACTTGTAATACCTATTAAGCCAGCCAAACTGCTGCTTACTTACATAATCAAGGAAATGAGCGAAATGCGCATTTATATGCCTTAACTTTGCTTGTAGATATTAAATAGCTTTTGATAGCAATATCTTAGGTAATTTGTTAAAACTGTGTAAAGTATAAAATGAGCGTGACATCGGCAGAAGTATGCTCGATTCGAGGCCTATAAAATCGTTCGATGTTAAATGGAGTTCTATGAAGCATCCAATTTTTAGTGAAAACATGGAAGATGGTTTTAGCCTATTCTTACTAAAATTTTCAGAATCAAGAAGCTGTCTCTTATTTGGTACCTCAGCTCTTTTGTTATTTATATTTGCAAGTCAAAACACCAGTTTTATGAGTTTTCTTAATGAACACTGGTTTGGTAACATTCTTCAGATTTTATGTGTAATTGGAGCTTTATTAAGTTGGTTTTCAGCACATGCACATTCATATAAAAATGGACACTTTAAACTAGTAGCTTCCATATTCTTACTTTGGCCCATTATCTATATATAATTGTTTTATATACATTTAACTGAAAAAACCTAACGTAAATATCAAATGAAATTATAGTTGGCTGTTTTTTGTTCCTAAAACCATTTTAGTCAACTATATTATTCCGCTTATGTAAGCGCTAGGCCCTGGAGAAGGTTTTATAGATGGAACCAAATTATTCAGAATATTCTATTACTGAATTGCAAGAAGCTATCACGTCTATTGATAGGGCTTTGTACCCTGAACGCTTTGAGCTATTAAAAGCCGAACTATTAAATAGAGAAGAGGAAGAGCATGATGCTTCTCAATTAGTAAGTCTTTCATCAAAGGACTTACTTATTAAGCTCAGCAATGCATTTTTTGTAATTCCGTTGATGATCTATATAGGAATAGATGCACTTAATAGCGGTGAAATACTCCTTAAAGGAGGAGCTATATCAAAAAATGAAAACTTTATATTATTTACATTAAGCGTAATATTTTGTTTTTTAATCTCAGCGGTACTGACATATAGCCTGTTTGTGGATAAGAGAAAAAGTTCCTGACATATGTGTTATGTCGTTCATAAATTCACTAGGACACAGTTCGATTGGTAGTGCTTTTCTGGAGGTTGATAATATTTTCAACTCAGGGCAAAACATGCTGCACAAGCTAAGCAAAAACAAGTTATAGAGAATAAGAAGACGGTGAAGTGTATTTAAAAACTCTTTAACTGAAACAAAAAGGCCGCAGTAATAAATACTGCGGCCTTTGTTTTTAGCTAAGCGCTTTAAACTAGGTACGTTTAGTAAGCGCCTGCGCTATATATAAGCTCGTAGCTGTGGCTGTAAATCTCAAGGATGTTACCAAACGGGTCTTCCATGTAGATCATGCGGTACGGCTTTTCACCCGGGTAGTAATAACGAGGGGCTTCCATACGTTTTTTACCGCCAGCTTCTACAATACGCTCGGCTAAACCTTCTACATCAGGGTCTTGAACACAAAAATGAAAGATGCCTGTTTTCCAGTATTCAAAATTGTCTTTTGGGTTTTCTTGGTTTTTAAATTCGAAAATTTCGACACCAATACGATCCCCTGTAGATAGGTGCGCTATTTTGAATTTTTCCCACTTTTCGCCAAATACTTCTGTACACATTTCGCCAATTGGGCTTTTGTCTTCGGTAATTAAAGTCGGTTCCATTATTGTGTACCAACCCATAACCTTAGTGTAAAACTCGACTGCTTTTTCAACGTCGGGAACCGAAATACCAATGTGCGAAAAACTACGTGGATATGTATGACTCATAATGCTTCCTCTTTAACTTGTGACTTATCTTGTGGCTAGTTGATGGAGTTAGTTTACGAACTGAACAATATTAAGTAAAATTATCATTAATCATCATTTTGAGTATGTTTTGTAATGATAAACCCTGCATGGTTAAACACGTTTTGTACGTTGGTTGAGGTAAATCACTTTACCCAAACCGCCGAACGCCTTTTTATGACCCAATCTGGCGTAAGCCAGCATATTAAAAAGCTTGAGCAGCAAGTAAACTGCGCGCTATTAGAGCGCCACGGCAAACAATTTACCCTTACCGTACATGGGCAAAACTTGTATCAACAAGGCAGCTTGTTATTAAAGGAATGGCAATTTTTAGAACAACAATTAAAAGATGATTCGCCTTACAGCGGCTTGGTAAAAATACAATCGCCTGGTAGTTGTGGGCTACAATTTTATAGCCAATTATTAGCGCTGCAGGCAAAGCATACCGAGCTTAATATTGATTATCGCTTTGCACCCAATACAAGTGTAGAGCAAGCTGTGGCAAACCACAGTGCCGACATAGGTTTTTTAACTCAAGCTCCGACGCTTAGCGAAGTTACCAGCCACAAAATTGGTAAAGAAGCCTTATTACTTGTCACCCCCGCACATATTAAAAACCCAACGTGGGAGGTCTTATGTGAGCTTGGCTTTATTGGCCACCCCGATGCAAAACACCACGCGCAGCTATTACTGAGCGAAAACTACAGTGAGTTTGAACATGTTGATCAAATTAAACGCACGGGGTTTTCTAACCAGATAAGTTTAATACTGGAGCCGGTAAGTTTAGGGCTAGGTTTTACGGTTTTACCTGCGCATGCCGTTAGCGCATTTAATAAACCTGCGCTTATTAAAACGCACCATTTAGCTAATCCTATCAGCGAAAATATTTATGTGTGCCATCACCGAAATAGGCCAATGGCAAAGCGTATGAATACAGTAATTGAGCTAATAAAGGCGGGAGTAAATAGTTAAAACGTAAACCCCCTTTACACCCACGGCACTTAATACCATAAGCAAAAGGGGGAATAGAAAATTAATTAACGCTTTCTAATTTTGCTTTTAAATCAAGTAAGTCGGTTGCAATTGTATTTGGCTGTATTTCCCACGGATCGAAGATTGAGTCTTTAGATCGTTGAATCCACGCCGCGCGCATACCGTGCGATATAGCACCGGTTACATCAAACGGATTACTTGATACAAGCCACGTGTTTGCGCCTGTTGAATTGGTTTCGCGTAAAAAGTGGCTATAAACCCCTGGGTTTGGTTTAAAGGTTTTAACGTCGTCGGCACTTATTACCCCTTCAAAAAGCTCACTAATGCCAGCGGTTTCTAATAAGGTATGAACTGCGTCGGCAGCGCCGTTTGAAAATGCAAACAAACGGTAATCCTTCGCTTTTAATTGCTCAAGGCCTGCTTTTACATCATCGAACGCAGGAAGCGTTTTATAAAGCTCTAGCAGTTGCCCCTTTTGCTCTTCACTTAGCTCGGTTTTGTGCGCTAAGCAGGCGTAATCGAGTGCGTGTTTTGTACATAGCGAGAAAGGAATATAATTTTGCATTAATCCACGTCTAAATGAATACTCTAATTGCTTTTCGCGCCATGTATTTGAAAATGCTTGGGCGTTATCGCCAATCATGTCGTCGAGTAAGGACAGTACGCCGTGAGTGTTTATTAGCGTACCGTATACGTCAAATGCAAGTGTAGTTGCCATGTTTGCTCCGCAATAAAATAAATTAAGTTGGTTTTAGAGTACTTGCTTACAGCTTAACTTACTTTGAACGAACGCTCAATTTAATAAAACTTATACGCATCAAGCGCTAAAACATCCATTTCGATGTCTTCATGTATTTTTTTGGCTTTACCGTCACTACTTCCTAGCGCTGCAAAAAGAGGTAAAAAGTGCTCCTGGGTAGGGTGATTAAATAAAGCATGAGGTGCTTCATTTAAATAGTTAAGTAACGCTTGGGTGTTTTGCGCTATTAATTTTTGCTCAACCCAATGGGTAAACTCATCAACCATTTGAACACGATTAGGTGTAGCAGGGCTTTTAAATATTTCACGTAGATTGTGACTAATCCCGCCGGAGCCAATAATTAATACGTTATCGCTGCGCAGTGGTGCAAGTAACTGCCCGTATTTATACATAGCCTGAGCGCCCAAACGCGTGTTAATAGACACCTGTACAATGGGAATATTAGCTGCTGGGTACATTAAGCGCAGCGGGATCCACACACCATGATCCCACCCTTGATCTGCATTTTGCACCGTTTTAATACCCGCTTTGTAAAAGTACTCACTAATAGTATTAGCAAGCTTAGGGTCTCCTAGTGCTGGGTATTGAATTTCATACAGGGGCTTGGGGAAGTTATAAAAGTCGTGAATAGTATGCGGCGCATCTCCGGATGTAATAACTATATCGTGCGCTTCATCAAAGTGGGCAGAAAACACCACAATAGCTCGTGGTTTACTAAGCGTTTGACCTAATGATGCAAAAAAATCTGACGTAGCCGATTGCTGTACAGCCATCATTGGCGAGCCGTGAGATATAAATAAAGCAGGCTGAGTCATACTAAAACCTTAAACAAATAGACGTGTTATAAACACTATATAAGTTTCTAATTTGACGATAAATATGATACTTATTTATACATTATCAACAAAGTATTGTTAAATATGGATAAGCTCACCACCATGAAGACCTTTTTAGCTGTTGTGCAAGAAGGATCATTTTCAAAAGCGGCCGATAAGCTCGATATTTCCCCGCAGTTAGTCAGCAAATATATTTCTGCGCTGGAAGATAATCTACGCACGCGTTTATTACACCGTACAACGCGAAAAGTAAGTGTTACAGAGGCTGGAAATCAATATTATCAGCGTTGTCAGCAGGTGGTTATTGATATTGAAGACATGGAAAACTCACTAAACAACTTAAGCGAAAGTGTATCGGGTGTGCTTAGTATTAGTGCACCTATGTCGTTTGGTACTAAGCATTTAGCAGGTTTGTTGGTTGATTTTCAAAATCAGTATCCAAATTTAAAGTTAGATTTACGGCTCACCGACCAATATGTAGATATAGTAGAGCAGGGTATTGATATTGCTCTGCGCATTGGTGTATTAAAAAACTCAACGTTGATAGCTAAAAAAATTGCCCCTATACACCTAGCGGTGTTTGCATCACCCGACTATTTAGAACGCCATGGCACGCCACAAACACTGCTAGATTTACAGTCACATAATTATTTACGCTATTCCCACAGCGAACCCACAAAGCGATTATTTGGGGTTAATGAGTTAAAAAGCGAGCTAAAGCTTGAAAGTAACTTTGTGGCTAACAATGGTGATTTGCTACTAAATACAGCCATTGCGGGTGGTGGTATTGCTATGCAGCCAACATTTATAGCAGGGGAAGCACTGGCTCAAGGTAAAGTAGTGCGCATTTTAAATGACTACGAACCCGAGCCAATGGGGCTTTACATGGTGTATGCAAACAGACAGTTTTTACCCAGTAAAGTACGTGCGTTTGTTGATTTTGCAAGTGGCTATTATGGCGATACACCTTACTGGGATTTAGGACAGTGATATATCGATAAGTAATCAATTAACGTTATTTGTAGATGTAGTGCAACAAGGCTCATTTGCCAAAGCCGCAGCACTGCATGATATGGATAATTCGTCACTATCTAAGCAAATTAAAAAAGGGACAAAACACCCAATTATTATGGAAGTAAAAATCCATAATAAAATAGGAATATAATTAAAATACAGATTCATATTACTGTGAGCGCGTTAAATTAATAACGCCCATTTTACTGTAATGGGGGTTTACAGTAATTTTTTGCGTTATACATTTAGCTCTTTTAATTTATTCCAGACGCTCTCGCCGCCAGGGTGAAGCGCTGCATGGTACCGATACGCATAATATGTAATAGGTACGCAATGATGCTTTTGGCCAACCACAACTAAACTTTTCTCTTTTAGCTCTTTAGTAATGACATAGTTTGGTAACCAAGCAATGCCATTACCCTCTAAAGCCTGTATTTTTAAAAGCTCTGTCATCGACGATACAAATACTTTTTTAAGTTTAGAGCCCGATATTATCGGCTCTAACTGCCTACCCATATAAGAATCTAAACTGTAAGCTAAGTGAGGTACAAACCCATCACTTTCTAAATTGTATATTGCCTTACCGTTTGCATTGCAGGCACTCACTGGCAATAACTCTGCACTGCCTATTTTTTGATGACTAAACGGAGGTAACTTTAATCGTTCGTTATCAAAAGCAATAAGTAGGTCACATGCGCCCTGTTCGAGCGTAGCAGTGGCTTTATCAACATCAATGGCTTCTATATTGAGGACTACTTTGCGATCACTTTTACTATGAAAGTTCGACAGCTTTAGCGCTAAAAACGTAGCTAATGAGTGCGCTGCAGCAACCTTTACTGAGTGAGTTTCTTCAGAGGAGAGTTCTTCTAACATACTCACTGAGTTATTCATTTGGTTTATTAGATTACGCGCTGTTATATGAAATATTTTACCGCTTGAGGTAAGTGTAATTGGTAAGTTCTCTCTATCTATTAGCTCTGCACCTACGGCTTCTTCTAATGCTTTAATTCGTCGACTAAAAGCAGGTTGCGTTATATGCCTAAGCCTTGCGGACTGCGAAAAGCTTTTTGTATTAGATAAGGCCAAAAAATCTTCTAACCATTTACTCTCTATATTCATAATACTCACTCAAGATATGCAATTTAAGCATGGACAGTAAAATAATAGCATTATTCAAAACAAAAAAAACACGATAAATTTAACCCATACAGTAACAACTTATCGGAATATAACAATGCTTAGAACACTAGGAGTATTGGGAGGAATGGGGCCTTTGGCTACCGCCTCATTTATGAATCAAGTAATTGCGTTATCACCTGCTAAGAATGATCAAGAGCACATACCTATGTTTATAAGGAATATCCCGCAAATTCCTGACAGAACAAAATTTTTAATGGGTATTGAAGATGAAAATCCATTTTTTGAGCTTAAAAAGGGTTTTAACCAACTTACTAGCTTAGGTGTAAGTTGCATTGTTATACCGTGTAATACTGCGCATTATTGGTACAACGCACTAACGCAAAATGCTGATGTGCATACCATTAGTATTGTACAAAGCGTTATTAAGCGCGCAAAGGCAACGGGCAAACGTAAGGTAGGGATATTAGCGACCACAGCCACGCTCAATATGCGGATATATCAGACGGCATTTAGTAAGCACAATATTGAATTTATTGAGCCTAACGAGCAACAGCAAACATTTATAATGCAAGGTATAACGGCGGTTAAGTCAGGAGATTTAACCTCAGGACATAATCTTTTAAAACAAAGTTATGAGCTAATGCTAGCCCACGGTGCCGATACAGTACTATTTGGTTGCACCGAAATACCGCTAGTTTTAAATGAACAAGTATTTAATTCACCCGATACATGTTTAGATACCATCGCGATTTTAGCGCAAGAGTGTGTTAATTGGGCTTATACAAGCACTCAACAATCAACTCACTTATTCTCAAGCGTTGCTTGAAAAACAACCTCATTAGCTATAACGAGGTGTGCCAAGCAAATGGCACACCTATTTTGTTATGCAGGTATGGGGGCGTTTTGTGCAATAAGCTGTTTAGATTTCAACTCACTCCAAAATTCGCCTGGTATGGTAACTTTCATTGAGGCTACATTAGCTTTAATTTGCTCCTCCGTGCGTGCCCCAGGAATAATTGAGGATACCGTTGAAGGCGCCTCTGCAAACTGCAGTGCAGCTGTTTTAATATCAATCCCATGTTTAGATGCAATGTCGCTTATTGCATTAAACTTTTGCTGCATAGGCCCTGGAATTTTAGGCGAGTAATTAAAGCGATTACGACCGGCTAAAAAACCACCATTAAGCGGCGCACCAATGACTGCTGAAATACCTCGTTTATCAAGCATAGGAAAGGTTTTATCAAGTGCCTGCTTGTGATCTAAAATTGAATACTGCAGCGCTAGTAAGCAAATATCTGGGTCTGACATATCAAGCGCTTTATAAACAGCATGAGGTGTATTTACACCAAAACCCCAGCCTTTAATTATTCCTTCATCACGCATTTTAGTCAGCTCAGGAATAGCACCTTTAGCCGCTTGATAAAAATACTTAAGCCAGTCATCCCCCATGTCACTATTTTGTGGTGATAAATCGTGAATATAAACAATATCGAGTGAGGCGACACCAATACGATGCAAAGTATCTTCTATTGAACGGCGCGTGCCTGAGGCTGAATAATCATACTTATAATGAAACGGTGAGTGATCAGCCCAATGCCAACTATTTTCTAAAGGCTCTGCTGAAGGGGTAAGAAGGCGGCCTACTTTTGAGGATAAAACATAATCTTCACGCTTTTTGTTTCGAAGTAAATCACCGAAGCGCCTTTCGCTTAAACTCAAACCGTAAAAAGGTGACGTATCAAAATGACGAATACCAGAATCCCATGCTGCATTTAGCATTGTTAAAATTTCTGTATCGCTTGATATAGTATTAAAGCCATTCCCGGCGGCAAGGCCACCCAAGCCCATTCTTGATTCCGGCCGATAATGCTTAGCGTTAGTAACATCGTTTGTGGGTAGAGCAGCGCTTTTATCTATTGATCCTTTAGTTTGCATAACACTGCCGTTAGACATTTTTACCTTTAGTTGCTCAGCCAAAGCTGAAGCACTAAAAATAGAGCCTAAACTTAAGGCAGCCCCTGCTTTAATAAAATTTCTGCGAGATACCATGTGACTATTCTCCTTGAGTAGGTTAAATATCTACGCTCTAAGCTAGTATAAATAACAACCAAACTCAAGCAAGGAGAATGTAATAAATGACAATACTATCAATAAGATAGTTAAATTAACAAACACTGAATAGACGTTTGAATTAACATTTATAACTGATTATTTTCTTTACTCGTATAGTCCTTTTAAATGTACAAAACAGTGCATTTTAATAGCTTGATAAAAAAGCATACTTCCAAATTGGTGCACGCTTTAATACTCATTTATACAATATAAAATGGTTACATTTATTAGATGTGTACAAATTAGTAGACAAAACCGCAATAAATTAAAGATGCACAAATAATCTCACTATCAAAGCGATTGCGGCAACACTTAGCTAATTTAACCGAGCGTAGTTGAAATAATTGGGGTAAATATTACAAAAACGTTTATTATTAAAGGTTTGCCTTGCAATACACGACGTATTTGTCTCTTTCACAATGCAATTGCTGGCAAGCCCTGTAAGAGTTTTATCTTGCCAAGTAACACTCTGCAGTGCAGCAAATTACAACTAAATTCAACGTAGTTAGCGCTGAAAATAGCTGCTTAAATAGATCAATTATTCAAGTTCAGGTTACTTGAGCTTTTTAATACCAATTAACACACAGATGGCACCGCCAATAATACCCGCCCATGCTTCTATTGGTGTGTCGCCACTAAATGCACGGCTAAGCTGCGAAGCCGCCGCATCATACACGTCGTATCCCCACATAATTAAAGCGATACCTATAACGATTAAAACAATTCCTACAATCTTATTATTCATAAATATCCTTAAGGTTTAACTTACATAAACTAAATAAAAATAAATCAGGGTTAATCTAATTCTAATTGAGCACGTTCTACGCTCTCACTAGGTAACTCTTTTTGTACCGATACACCAAGCTCTTTAAACTCTGATGCTTGTTTAATTAAATTACCTTTACCACGGTATAGCTGCGAAAATGCTTTATCATAACTTTCTTTCGCTTTATCAAGCTGCTTACCTACACCTTCCATACTCAATAAAAAACCATTGAGCTTGTTATAAAAACGCTCCGCTCGACTTGCCAGCTCTTTTGAGTATTTAGTTTGCTCTTCAAAACGCCATAACTGTTTAACAATATTTAAACTAGTAAGCAAAGTCGTGGGTGTAGCTACCAGTATATTTTTTTCGATTGCTTGTTGGTAAATATCGCTTTGATATTTGAGTGCTTCTACAAAAGCTGATTCTATTGGTACAAACATAACCACCACTTCTGGCGAGTTAATACCTGGTAAGCGGTCGTACGATTTACTCGCAAGTTCATTAATACGCGCTGTAACGGCGTTTACATGCTCTTTAATTGCTTGATTAGCATCTAGATCATTTTCAGCATTCACGTAGCGTGTATAGGCATTTAATGAAGTTTTAGCATCAATAACTAAGTGGCGACCCTGTGGTAAGTACACAACTACATCAGGGCGTAAGCGGCCATCTTCAGTGTTAAACGACACTTCGCGCTTATAATCAACGCCTGCACGTAAGCCAGCACTATCTAATACGTTTTCGAGCATAAGCTCGCCCCAATTACCTTGGGTTTTCTTTTGCCCTTGTAGGGCGTTACTGAGCTTGTCGGCTTGATCTGTTATAGCTTGGCTTTTAGCTTGCAAATGCAGTAGCTCGGTTTTAAGCGCAGTCCGTTGTTTTATGTCTTCAACGTGCATTGATTCCATTTTTTCTCTAAAGCCTTTTAGCTCGCCTTGAACTGGTTTTAATAATTGCTCAATGCTTTCTTGATTTAAGGTTTTAAAGCTTTGTGATTTTTCTTCTAGAATTTTATTGGCTAGGTTTTCAAACTCTTTTTTGAGCGTATTTTTACTTTGCTCAATTTGCGCGAGTTGCTCGCTAAAGTTTTGCTGTTTTTGCTCAAGGGTAGTGCGCATATTATTATATTCAACATCGCGCTGATTGTATTGTTCACGAAGCGCTGCCAGCTCGCCTTCGGCTTTACGCCAAAAGTGATTGTATTGAATGCTTTGTTTTTCTTGTTCGCTAAAACGCGTTTTAAAATGCTGCGCTTCATCGCGCTGCTCTTGGTGAGTATGTTCTAGCAGTTCATGATCTTCTAGCAAGGCGCTGTATTGCAGCTCTTTATTATCAAATTGGTTTTGTAACAGGGAAAGCTGTTGCTGCTGTTCGCTTATTTGTAGATGTAGCTTTTTGCGAAGCCGTGTTGATACAGCGCCGTAAAATAGGGCGCCTAAAGCAACACCAGCACCAGCGCTTAACCAATCAATATTAGTGAGTACTTGAGTGAGCATAAAATAAACTTATAAAATTTAGAGACATGCCATCATAACCAATAACCAACAACAGAAGTAGGGGAGTTAAGAAATTACAGACATAAAAAAACCAGCTTAAAATAAGCTGGTCAAATATTACTAAGTTAAGTAATCAAAGGGATAATCAACATGTGCCCGAGCAAGCTGCAACTTAAATACATAATCACCAAAATAACTAATATTATTAGGTGAGGCTATATAACAACAGGCATTAGAGTAGACCGGATAACAAAATAATTAATTCAAATTAATTTGCGGAAGATCATTTATTTTTATTCGGGTTGATTTAAACAAATCAAATTATGGGCATAAAAAAAGCCAGTTCAAAATGAACTGGCTCAATCATTACTAAAATTAGTAACTAAATAGGGGGAATCAACATGAAAACTTGTATTAACTGCAATTAATCAACAAGCATAATAGTAGACGCGTCTTTTTTAATTAAGTTCAAAAAAAATAAAAAACTTTTAAAATAAGTGCTGAACGCTAGATTTTAGACATAAAAAAAGCCAACTCAAAATGGGCTGGCTCAATCATTACTAAAATTAGTAACTAAATAGGGAATCAACATGAAAACTTGTATTAACTGCAATTAATCAACAAGCATAATAGTAGACGCGTCTTTTTGAATTAAGTTCATAAAAAAATAAAAACTTTTAAAATAAGTGCTGCACGCTAAATTTTAGACATAAAAAAAGCCAACTCAAAATGGGCTGGCTCAATCATTACTAAAATTAGTAACTAAATGGGAAATCAACATGATGCTTGTGTTAACTGCAATTAATCAACAAGCATAATAATAGACGTCCGCTTTTTAATTAAGTTCATAAAAAGATCAAAACTTTTTAGATCTTTTTTAGTTTTTAATTAATGACAACATTTGCTGCTCATCAAACTTTGTAAAGCTCATTGATTTATCAGTAAATAATGCATCAACAAGGGCTTGCTTGTCTTGCTGCATTTTAAATACTTTTTGCTCTATTGAGTTACTCATTATGAGCTTATAAACAAATACAGGATTAGTTTGACCAATACGGTAGGCTCTATCAGTCGCTTGCTTTTCTACTGCGGGATTCCACCATGGATCAAAATGAATAACGGTATCTGCTTGTGTTAAGTTAAGGCCTGTTCCACCGGCTTTTAAGCTAATTAAAAACACGGATGTTTTACCACTGGTAAACTCGTCGATTACTTTATCTCGTTGACGCGTTTGCCCTGTAAGCATACTAAAGTTAATGTTTATTTCTTCAAGGCGTTGGGCTATTAAATCGAGTGCCGATGTAAACTGACTAAATATAATAATCTTACGACCCAGACTTAGCATAAGCGGTAAGTGTGTTGTTAACCATTCAAGCTTAGCGGAGCCTGCTTGAGTATCTGGATCTATTAATTTAGGGTGGCAACAAATTTGCCTTAACTTTAAAAGCGCCTCTAAAAATGCAAGCTTACTTTTTTGTGCGCCTTGTTCGGCAAATAAGTCTATTAGCTTCTCTTCTAATGAACGTGTAATGCCTTGATACATTTCTTTTTGCTTAGGCTCAAACTCAAACTCTTTTGTAAGCTCTGTTTTTTCAGGTAACTCTTGCGCTACTTGTGCTTTAGTGCGGCGCATTATAAAGGGCATAATTAACGCTTTTAACTGCTCAGCCCTCTGCATATCAGCTTCACGCTCAATAGGTGTTTGAAAGTGCTGCTTAAAGTGGGCTTGAGACCCAAGTAACGATGGCATAGCAAAATCGAGTAACGATTTAAGCTCAAGTAAATTATTCTCGATTGGAGTACCACTTAAACAAAGTTTAAAGTCGGCATTTAAGCGTTTAACTAATCGTGAGACCTGTGCGGTATCGTTTTTAATGTATTGTGCTTCATCGAGGATAATATTTTCAAAATATAATGGCGAATAATATGCAATATCACGCTTTAAAAGCGGGTATGTAGTAAGAATGCATTGCGCTTGTGCTAAGTGTTGTAAAGGATCGTTACGGTTTGATCCAAAAATAGTGGTTACTTTTAAACTTTTAGCAAACTTAGTAATTTCGTTTTTCCAATTACTCACCAAGCTAGTTGGGCACACTATAAGTGTAGGGCCTGCTTGTGGGCGATTAAATGTACTCGCTAAAAATGCAATAACTTGGAGTGTTTTACCCAACCCCATGTCGTCAGCTAAAATACCACCTAATTGATGACGTTTTAAAAAGCTAAGCCAATCAACGCCTTGCTGTTGGTACTCACGAAGTGTTACAGAGTCATTTAAGCCATGTAATGAAACCTTAGGCATTGCCTTATCGGTATTATTTAACTCTTGTAAATATAGCTCAAGTGAATCGTCGTGAAGCTCTACGTTAATAGCTGTGTGCTTTACTAGTTCAGGTAAATACGAAAGCGGAATATTAAATTCGTCACGTGTTTTTACAAATTCAAAGCGTTCTTTAAATTCGTTTAATAAGTTAATGGCAGACTTATTAATAACCCCAAATTGTCGACCAAGCGGGTAGTAATAAAACAGTTCACTTTGGCGATTCAATGACTGATAAAGCGAATCAGCATTAGTAAACAACAGCGCTGCTTTTGCGTCACACAACAATACTTTGCAGTGCATTTGATGCCCTGCTGCACGGTGTACATGTAAACTCACTTCACATTGTGGATTAGGGCTTGTTACTTTACTTACACTGACTTGCCAACCACGCTGCTTAAAGCCGGGAAATACTTCGTATATTAGCCAATGCAAATGGATAGGAGATTGCTTTGTAAATACAAGCTCACTTTGTAAACCCCCTTTACAAAATTCAAACCCTAGATTGATTAGCTCGTTAGTTACGGTGTTTTCAAATGCGCTATTTATAGTACTTGCTGGGGCAGAACCAGCTAAATAGTTTTTATTTTTATACTTAAATAACAGCGAAAGTGATAAACCTTGCTCGCCCATTGTTACTTTTAAAACAGCGTTACTAGATAACTTAGGTAACGTTGGCTGCAAGTTAGTAGGGTGCGGTATAACACCTGCGCCAAAGTTATCGGCAAGCTGTTTATATATTCTGTCAAAATTAGCGTCATGCAAAGCAGGCATAGTTTGTAAATGCGCTATTTCGTCTGCACTCAATGGGGTACGAAGACGACCAGCTTTTAAATGATCTAAATCGAGATAAGTAGGCGGTGTTGTTTTTAATAAAGCCCAGTTTTGGGTTTGCTCAAGCTTAATAACTAATTGTGATAGATCTTTATCTTGCTCCCATCTAAAACTCAATGCTTGGCCAGATTGCGCTTTAATTGGCACGCGAGAGCGCTGAAAAAACAAGCGCTCAGTAGCTATCAATTGTTGTAGGGCACTAAAGCCCCATTGGCCTTTTAGCTCAATACTTCCTACTGCATTTTGTGAACGTATCCAACTAAATAATCTAAAATCACTTTCGAGTAAATCATTTGGCGTTACGAAACTATTTAACTGTTGCTCTGTGAGGTTTCGGCCTAACGTGTAATTCTTTTTAGTCTCAAAATTAGCTATTTTAGGTGTTAAAAATACTTTGTTATTTTCAATATCTAATACAAATAATAATACTTGCGACGGTGTATGTTGATCACCACTTTTAAGAGCGCTTAATTCACTAAACCAATCATTAATGAAGTAATCTTCACCGTATTCACCAGAGTGCTCTATTTTAAGCTTAAACAAAATAGCAGCTAAATGTCGGCATTTGGTTTTTGCATTACACGTACAGTGTGTATCAACAGAATAACCAGTTGGTACTTTACTGATCTCAATACGTTGGTTAAATGATGATCCGTTATCCACTTGCACGGTAGAGTCTACAACAGAAAAATTAGGGGTATGCTCTAGCCAGGTGATTTGACCTTTCTTGTAGTACTCTTTGCCTTTATCTAAGACATTTTCGCGAAAAAGTTTTTTAATAAAGCGTTCAGAAAGAGGAAACTGGGTAGCCTGCTCATTTTTAATTTCTTCAAAAATAGCCATTAAATCATTTTTTGATAAGTTAGCAGACATGTCACTCTAAGCATTAAATTTTAAAAATAATTCTGCCAGTATATGCCTTATGTGCTCTGAGCTAAAGCACTATTAACAAGATATAAACTGGTTGGAGCTGATAGCTTAGTAAAAAATCGGTTTATAGGTAAAAATGAGTATAAAATTTCGCAAAATATTAGGCACTACATACAAATATAAAGATTAAACGACACGTTATAGATCACAATTTTACTAACAATAATAATAAATCAAGAGCGAATAGCTAAAAGGGGGCGATTAGTTAGTAAAAAAGTGATCTTGAAGAGGAAATATGATTATTTAAGGTAGGATTAGGCTAGTAAAGATCAGATTTTTACTAACAAAACAATCTGTCAGATCAGTATTTAACTAAGTATATATGTCTGACAGATCATTATTTAACTAACTAATTAAAGACACTTAATAGCTTAGTTAATTGTTCTAAGCGTTTGTCTGTCATCACTTTATTGTCGATTTTGATAGACACATCACCACTTTTTAAATTGCGTTGTACCGATACAAACTTATTTTCAAGTACAGCTTCACGCTTAACAGCAGCTTGAGGCTCAGCAGTTAGGCATTTAGTGATTGCCATTGCACGCTTGTCGTCACTTGTAATGGCGTTTAGCTCTTCATCACTAGCTAGGTCACTAACAAGTTGATTAAACGCCTCTTGGTCTCTCACCTTTGCGCTCATGAGCTTTTTAGCCACTTCGCGACCCACGTGATTCGCAGTAGGGTAGAGTGCAATAACTTCAGCAGGTATTTGTTCATACGCTTTAACAGCATCTGCAATGGCGGTGTGTGATACACCTTCAATTGCAGCAATCTCTCTGTAAGATCCTTTTTTACCTTGTTCAATAAGCTCATTTTTAGTTTGCTGGTAAGCTTGTCCTAGCTCCCATAGACTTGGAGCGATATATTGATCTGAAGATACAGCTAAAATTTTAGCGTCTTGCTCAGTAAAGTCACTTGAACTAAGTACTAAATAATCAGCGTTACCTAAAATACAGGCCATACGACGGCGAGAACCCGCTAAAACTAAGCTTTTATCACCCTGATCCCAAAGTAACGCAGGGTGCTGATTACGGCCATCCTCTGCAATGGCAGGTAAAATATCCGATACTGACTTTTCGTTAAGAAGTGCTTGTACACGGCGGTTTTTACCGTACACACCTGTTGTAGATTCAATGTCAGCGTGTGCGATCACTTTGCAAATAAGAGTAATTTGGCGCTCAGGATCGCTCGGTGCTGGCATGCGAATTACATCACCAGCATTTGCTTGTTCAAGTAATGCGTCAAGGCTACTACTTCCTACAGCTGTTGCAAAAGGATCTAAGCGGGTGTCATTTTTACGTTTTTTAGCCATTTTTATTTAACATCCTTACTTAGGGGTATTGAGTGTTGATTGAGTTGACTGCCAATTTGAACGAATAAGCATTTCTAGCTCATCGACCACATCTTTAATATTTTCTTGAGCGCGCATTAGTGATTCACGGCTTGCTAAGCTGTCTGACGCTTTTTGATCAAAAATAGTATTGAAAGACGAAGAGCTAGCAGTAATCGCCGAGCTGTGGTTGATTGGGTAACTCATAACTTGGCGACCGAATGCACTACGAACATCTTTAACAATATCGCGCTGTGAGTGATTACCTTTTACATAGTTGGTCACTAAAAACTGCATAAAATCCCATCCCTCATGGCCAAGTGCCGCAACGGTATGGTAAATCTCGCCTAGTCGTTTTAAATATTTATTATTAGCATCAAAGTCTACAGCTTCTGGATGAACAGGGATAAGCATCGCAGTAGAAGCCATTAATGCATTATAAAACATAAAATTAAGAGTTGGAGCTGTATCTATTAATATAATATCAAACTCGTCTTTAACAGGGTTAATTACTTTTTCAAGTAACTTATGGTAATGACGAGTTTGCTCATAATTTGAGGTGTCTTTGAGTAATGTTGCAGTTTCGTGCTCAAAATAAAAATCGTCCATACCTGATGGTAGTACACGAATATTTGGGATATGCGTTGGTAAAAATGAGTTTGAAACAAATTCAGGCCATGTTTCGGCCTCATCTAAATCTATACAATCACGCATTAAATCACCAACAGTAATTGGGTCATGCTCGCTTGAAGGAAAAAAGCTTGAAGAAGAACCTTGAGGATCTAAATCAATTATACCAATGCGATAGCGCTTAATATTAGTAGTTGCCAGCGCTGCTGCAATATTAACCATGCTGGTTGTTTTGCCACAACCACCTTTGAGAGAATTAATGACAATGACTTGCAGTTTGTCATCATCAGTACGATGATCTGGTTTAATATCCATAATATCAGCCATAGCAAAAATGTTTACTAATGTGTAAGCATAATGACCATTGGCGCCGCGTTTTATGTTTAAATCATCAAAGTCACCGTTGTCATGACGTCTTTTTAAAGTACGATTATTACAACCTAATAAATCGGCAGCTGCTTTTTGCGTATAAGTTCTTAATTCTTTTTCTTCTGATTTAAGATGAGCACGATAGTGCTGAATACGACCTTCTAAAGATTTTTCAGCTACTTCTGCAGTTGCTTTTAAAAGCCGGTAGGTACTTAGCGCGTTATTATTGATAGACATACTTTCTTCCTCAAAGTTAGGCAGTTAGTATAATGTCCATTCAAATTGCTGTAAATAACTATTTAATACGACATGCATTTTAAAAAGAAGACATTTAAAAATACTTTTACACTTTTAATATTGCTTAGTATAAATAAAGAAGTTTAAAGGTGGTTAAATATATAAGGTAGTAAAGGTTAAGGACCTTAAATTAACACATAACATTATGATTAATATAAACAATATAAAAAAAAGCAGATCAGCGTTATACTTGGTTAAGATCAGATCTTTATCTACCTGCAGATCACCTTTTTACTAAGCCTTATTTTTTAAATCAAGTTATACACAGGTTGCGCATAAGGTTATGAACAAAAAAAGCCCTTGAGATCAATTTTTTACTAAGTAAATTATCAAGTTATGCACTAACCTTAGCGTCAATAGGTACGTTTAATTAGTATAGATCTGATCTGTACTTGGTACAGATCAGATCTATGCTAACTCGATAAGCCTTTATCCACAGGGATATTAATTTTCGTATGAATTTGTCGTGCTAAATTTTAAAATAAAGCCATTGTGATGGACAAAATAACAGCTGAGTTAGTAAAAAACCGATTTGAGATGACCTAGTTAGTAAAAATATGATCTGAAATCGCAAGTTATGTACATTACTTAGTATAATAGTGATCTAAACGTTTTATTTAAAGTCAGATCACTTTTATACTAACTTAAACATTTAACTTTTGTTGTTTAATGTGTTGTTATTAGATGTCGCAATAAAAATGGAAATAAGAACAATGAGCCGAAAGGTCAACATCTCGGTAGATAATTTGCCCGATACACTCAGGGGCCAAATCCACGGGGTGGAAAGTGCAATTGATAACGAAAGTTTAGCACTATTTACAGACAACAAAGACGTGCGAATTTCTATTGAAAATGCAGCTCATGGTTTACGTGCATATTCAAACACGTTTAATCATTATGATTTGTGGGGCCGTTTTGTTCGCTCTGGCTATAAAAAATTGCCACTTGAAGAAGCGCCTAAAAAAACAATCATTACGCGTAAAATATCAGAGAAAGTAGATGGTATTTTATACGATGGTGAGATAAAAATTACTCCTGCTGTTGTCAGTACTCGTAAAGATGGTGAAGATATCGAGTATCTTGTTTGGCCATCGGACAGAGAAGAAAAAGTAGAACGAGCACTTATTCGTTTAGCTTCTAAAGGCAAAATAGTTAAAATTAATTTTAAGTCCGGTATTCAATACGCGGTTGTTTTTTCTATGAACGAATTAGCGCAAGAGCTCAAAGCGGTAGGGCAGTCAATGCCATATCCTGCAATTAAAGAGTCACTTGAAGCATTGCAAGGTTCTAAACTTTCATTTAAATATTCAGCAACCGATACTAAAAACTCTGATATAGATGATTCGTTTTACGAGTCAAATATGAACTTTTTATCGTCACTTCACTTTAGTGGTAAAAAAGGTCAAGGTGGCAATGTAAAGTGTGTGGCCTGCTTAAATGCGTTTGTTCATAACATGATTGATAACCTTGAATACAAAGGGTATTACTTTAATAGTGCACAAGAATTAAAACGGGGATTATCGCGTTGGATGATGCTTCGTTTGTATCACCTTTGGCGTTATGCAGCTCCAGGTAAAACGTATCATTTTAGATTACTTTCTATTATGGAAAAATATGGATCTATTTATTCAACTGATGATATTACGGAAAATAAATTAAAAGCGCTTCGTCGTGATATGACCACCACAATGAAAGATTTGATTGAAAAAGGTGCTATATCAGAATACAGCATTACAAACGTCAAAGATGACAAAACTGGTAACATTATTGATTACACATACGAAATGCACCCCTCTGATCAGTTTTGCGATGAAATACTTACATTGAACAAACACAACAAGCGCATTGAGATTCAAGGCGGTAAACGTATTGTTGAAAATGCAGTGTTAATTGATGAAGATAAAATAGAAGAGATAGTAGAAAAATAATAAACGTTATTTTAAATACTGTACATATTTACTAAAAAGGCCACATATTGTGGCCTTTTTAACATAATAGCTATCGGTCAACTTGTTCTAAATATAGCCTATCAACTAAAAAATCATACTCACGTTTTCGAGGATGAGCTTCGGGTTTTTTATAATCAGGTAAGATACCTAGTTTAACGTCTGGTTCTGGATTAATCAGAATAAATGGTAATGCGGCGCTCACATGATAGCGGTTTTGTGCTGTGTATCTCACATTAACTTGAGGGCTTACACGAGTAGGGCGACGAATTCTTAATTTTTCCTTTTCACCTAAACTAGCAACCCGTAATTGTTCTTGAGCTACAAGTGATTGCCATTTTTGCTGATCTATCATTCTTGGATTTCGATAACTGGCCGATTTGTCGAGCATTTCGAGGGCCATTTTTTTAGTCAACGTTTTAGTTGCGTGCTTGTGCATCCAAGTAAACCTAACAGAAAATGGTGATTCACTCTCACTGTGAATCTTACGATAAGCAGCAAGTGTTATTAAATTTGGTATTGCATTATGAACAGCCTCAAATCGGGCATCGTTATTATCAATTGCCAATATACACTCTTTGAAACTAGCTTTAGCTTTGTTAACTTGTGCTATACGATTATTTAAAGCTTGTTTATCTGCATTTTTAATAACAAGTAAACCAGGGTGCCTTTTTAACACGCGACTGCTTAAGCCCGATTTTTTATAAATGTCAGAAAAGGAGTTTAAAATTGCCTTTTGAGCCGGCGCTCCAGTTATTTTAGAGACAAGTATGGACTCAGGAACCTTATTTTCATCTAAATTACTTACATCAGGTAACTGATAGTACTCTGCTCTGGAAAACTCACATTCGTTTAATTCCTCAATTAACCTTAAAGTTAATTCGTTCATTAAATCAAACTGACTCCTAATTTGTACTTTAGTAACCACTGCACACCTCAAAGAACACATCTTACTAACTCCATATTATTGCATGCACTTTGCATTGAGTAAATATTTAATATAATAATACTCGGTGTTCAGATACCATTAAAAGCATATAATGTATGATGTGTTCTTTCTGGAGTGAATGGTTCTACTTATTCCTGTAATTTAGTACTGGTTTATTGATTAAAGAGTTAGTCCGCTTAGAGCTTAATTGCCCATGTAGTGTAATAAATGAGGGATGTAAAATGAAAATGGTGCGGTTAAGTTCTAAATAATAGGTTGGTTTTGGTTGTTTCTCTAATTAGTGATTAATATTATAACGTGTTTTAACTATGGGTTTATCATCCAAAAGCGTAGAATGTCATACATGATTTTTGTTGCATGAGAGCCATTTAAGGCATCACTGGCAGTTAAGTTTTTAGTTATCACAACTTGCTACATAACGTTGGCGGCAGGGTGGGAAGGTGAGTGGTAAATCAGCAGATTACCTTGGGTCAGTTGTAAGTATATTCTGGCATCAGAATAATCAACAGCGCTATTCTACTAGGCTTAAAGTACATATAAATGAGCAACACAAAATCCCATATCATATATTTAGGCCTGCACATAGTCCCTGTTAGTTAATAATTAATTTAGCGCGTAAAGTTAAGATTACATTTGATGCAATTTAAGTATGATGTGTTCTTAAGTAAAATACATATAATATACCCTTGTGCTTTATTTATTCTCAATGTGTTAAAATTGAAACTAATTAACTTTAATTGTATGTTTTTAATCACTTTAGTTTATTTGAAATAAAACTAAAGTGATTGTTATATAACCACCTGAGTTAAGTAAAATTACTTTTATACTTAACTCATAACTAAATAATTGGAAAATAGTGAATTTAGTCCTTGAACATAGGGGTCTGCATACGTTAATTTCTTCTTATCAGGTAATGTAGGAATGAGGAAAAATTATGTCATCGTGGAACCCAAATAGCTGGAGAGAGCTGCCAATACTGCAGCAGCCACAGTACCCAGATCAAGAAATACTTAAATCAGTTGAAGGCCAATTAAAAACGGCTCCGCCTCTAGTTTTTGCAGAAGAAACACGAAGCCTATTCAAACAACTTGAAGACGTGTGCGAAGGTCGTGCATTTTTACTTCAAGGTGGTGACTGTGCCGAGTCGTTTAGCGATTTTAATGCCGCTAATATTCGCGATACATTCAAAACAATTTTACAAATGGCTGTTGTATTAACTTATGGCGGTAAATGCCCTGTAGTTAAAATAGCGCGTATGGCTGGTCAATACGCTAAACCTCGTTCAGCAGACTTAGAAACAATTAATGGCGTGTCTTTACCATCTTACCGTGGCGACATCATTAATAATATTGAGTTTACAGAAGAAGCGCGCATTCCAGACCCACAACGTTTAATGACTGCATACCATCACAGTGCCGCTACGTTGAACTTATTACGTGCATTTGCACAAGGTGGCCTAGCCGATCTTCATCAGGTTAACCGCTGGAACATGGGCTTTGTTGCTGCAAATCCACTTAAAGAAAAATACCAACAACTTGCAGATAAAATTCAAGACGCACTAGAGTTTATGGAAGTGTGCGGAATTAACTCTACAATTGCGCCAAGCTTAAAAGAAACCGATTTATACACTTCTCACGAAGCTTTACTACTTGGTTACGAAGAGGCACTAACACGTCGCGACCATTTATCGGGTGATTGGTACGATTGTTCTGCTCACTTTGTTTGGATTGGTGAACGTACACGCCAACTAGACCACGCACATATTGAGTTCTTTAAAGGCATTAAAAACCCAATTGGTGTTAAAGTTGGCCCAGGTATGGACCCAGACGACCTAATTCGTTTAATTGACGCATTAAACCCAGATAACATTCCTGGTCGTTTAACGCTAATTACACGTATGGGTGCAGACGTACTGCCAGAAAAACTCCCAGCACTAGTACGAAGAGTTCAACAAGAAGGCCGTAAAGTAATTTGGAGTTCTGATCCAATGCACGGTAATACTGAAAAAGCGACTTCAGGTTACAAAACGCGTAACTTCGATAATATCATGCGCGAGATCAGTCAATTCTTCGCTGTACACAAAGCTGAAGGTTCATACGCAGGTGGTGTTCACCTAGAAATGACAGGTCAGCACGTAACAGAATGTACAGGCGGTGCTTACGGTTTATCTGACGATGACTTAGCACAGCGTTACAAAACACAGTGTGATCCACGCCTTAACGCCGACCAAGTATTAGAGTTAGGCTTTTTAGTAGCTGATTTACTAAAAGACGCACGTAAATAATATTTATTGATACAAAAAAACCGCTTAGTTGCGGTTTTTTTATTTCAAATTTGATGAGTAAGTCAGTACTTACGTCGCTCCAAGTCTGTTTCTATCAGTATTTTTGCAGAAATCTCTTCAACAGAATGATGCGTAGAATTAAAGTAAGCTATTTTGTGACGCTTATACAACATTTCTACTTCGCGCACCTCAATACGGCACTGTTTAATTGAAGCATACTTAGAGTTAGCCATACGTCGATGCCTTATAGCCGCAAGCCTCTCAGGGTCAATCGTCAGTCCAAATAACTTATGTTTATAAGGGACTAAACATTTAGGCAAACCTTCATTATCTAAATCTTCTTCTGTAATAGGGTAGTTAGCCGCTTTAATGCCGTACTGCAGTGCTAAGTATAAGCTTGTCGGTGTTTTACCACTTCTGCTAACGCCAATTAAAATGATGTCTGCTTCGGAAAAGTTTTTAATATTTCCACCATCATCATTCATAAGAGCATAGTTAACCGCATCAATTCTAAAATCATAACTTTTTTCGTGGATAGAATGCGTACGATGCATTTTTGGAACAGGGGCTACATTGAGCTCTTTTTCTATTTTTTCGCTATACGTAGTTAAAAAATCATACGTAACTGCATCAGCCGATTTTATAATTTCACTTAAATTGTGATTTACAAAAGTAAAAAACACGAAAGGCTTTTCACCTGTTTTTGCAGCGGTTGCATTAATTAAAGCTTTAATTTCGTGCGCTTTTTCTTCAGTTTCTACAAATGGAATTGTTTTATGATTAAAATCGATAGGAAACAACGACAAAGTCGCATGCCCAAATACCTCTGAAGTAATTGCTGTTCCATCTGATATATAAAAAGCAGTTCTCATAATTAACCTTTTTATTGCGTTTAAATCCCTAAAATGGGTTTCCCACGGTTTACGTGAGGACTGTTGCCAGTGTAGAATGATGACGACCTTTATAAAAGGTTTTCTTTCTTAACTCTCACAGTTAGACCTACAATTTGTTTTTTTTGGAGAAAGATCCGTGCAAGAATACGTTCTCTGGTATCAAGAGCTTGGTATGCAAGATGTTCCTCGAGTTGGCGGTAAAAACGCGTCACTTGGCGAAATGATTTCAAACCTCGCAAACGCTGGTGTACAAGTACCGGGTGGTTTTGCAACTACCGCAGATGCTTTTAATGAGTTTCTAGATCAATCAGGACTCACCGCCAAAATTCATGACATCCTAGATACACTTGATGTTGATGATGTAAATACACTCGCTAAAGTCGGTGCCGATATCCGCCAATGGATAATCGACACACCATTCCAACCAAACCTAGATCAAGCCATTCGCGACGCATATAGCCAACTCCATGGCGATACTGCAGCAGATGTTTCATTTGCAGTACGTTCATCAGCTACCGCTGAAGATATGCCAGATGCATCATTCGCAGGCCAACAAGAAACTTTCCTTAACGTTGTCGGTATCGATTCAGTCATGGTCGCTATTAAACACGTATTTGCTTCATTATTTAATGACCGCGCAATCTCATATCGTGTTCACCAAGGTTACGATCACCGTGGTGTAGCGTTATCAGCAGGTATACAGCGCATGGTACGTTCAGATAAATCAGCATCTGGCGTAATGTTTAGTATTGATACAGAGTCTGGTTTTGAAGACGTTGTATTTATTACATCAAGCTACGGCTTAGGTGAAATGGTTGTACAGGGCGCGGTTAACCCTGATGAATTTTATGTTCATAAACCAACACTCCTTAAAAACAAACCTTCAGTAGTACGTCGTAATATTGGTTCTAAAGCCATACAAATGATTTACTCAGAAGATAAAGCACATGGTAAGCAAGTAGACATCGTTGATGTTGACCCTGAGCTTTCTAATAAATTTTCGATTACAGATGAAGAAGTGCAAGATCTTGCCAAACAAGCTGTAATCATTGAAAAACATTACGGTCGTCCCATGGACATCGAATGGGCAAAAGACGGAAACGACGGCAAACTATATATAGTTCAAGCACGTCCAGAAACTGTCCGCTCAAACGAAGACTCAAACGTAATGGAACGTTTTCAATTAAATGGCACAAGTAATGTACTTGTTGAAGGCCGTGCAATTGGTCACAAAATTGGTAGCGGTGTTGTACGTGTTCTTGATTCAATTAAAGAAATGGACCAGGTACAAGTAGGCGACATTTTAGTAACCGATATGACCGACCCTGATTGGGAACCAATCATGAAACGTGCAGCAGCGATTGTTACAAATCGTGGTGGCCGTACGTGTCACGCGGCAATAATTGCACGCGAACTTGGTATTCCAGCAGTTGTTGGTTGTGGTAATGCAACTGATTTAATTAAAGCGGGACAAGAAGTAACAGTATCGTGCGCCGAAGGCGATACCGGCTTTATTTACGAAGGTATTTTAGATTTTGAAATACTAACGTCACGCGTTGATAAAATGCCAGAACTACCAATGAAGGTAATGATGAACGTGGGTAACCCCGATCGCGCCTTTGACTTTGCACGCTTACCGCATGCAGGTGTTGGCCTTGCGCGAGTTGAATTTATTATCAACCGTATGATTGGCGTTCACCCTAAAGCGTTATTAAATTTTGATGCGCAAACCGATGCATTAAAAGCAGAAATTACTGACATGATTGCCGGTTACGAATCACCGGTAGAGTTTTACATAACAAAACTGGTTGAAGGTATTTCAACGCTTGGTTGTGCTTTTGCACCGGAGCGTGTAATTGTGCGTATGTCTGATTTTAAATCAAACGAATACGCAAACCTAGTTGGTGGCCAGCAATACGAGCCAGAAGAAGAAAACCCAATGATTGGTTTTCGTGGCGCCGCACGTTATATCTCTGAAGACTTCCGCGATTGTTTTGCATTAGAATGTGAAGCTATAAAACGCGTAAGAAACGACATGGATATGGCAAACATTGAAATCATGATCCCATTCGTACGTACCCTTGAAGAAGGTAAACGCGTAATTGAATTACTAGAAGAGCATGGCCTTAAACGGGGTGAAAATGGTCTTAAAGTAATCATGATGTGTGAGCTGCCTTCAAATGCATTACTTGCTGATGAATTTTTAGAAATGTTTGATGGTTTTTCTATCGGCTCTAACGATTTAACACAGTTAACGCTTGGTCTTGATCGTGATTCAGGTTTAATCGCACATTTATTTGATGAGCGTAACCCAGCAATTAAAAAACTACTTTCTATGGCAATTAAAACAGCTAAAGAAAAAGGCAAGTACGTAGGTATTTGTGGTCAAGGTCCTTCAGATCACGAAGACTTTGCAGCATGGTTAGTAGAGCAGGGCATTGACTCTGTTTCACTCAATCCAGACACAGTAATAGAAACATGGTTATACCTAGCTAAAAAATTAGCAAAGTAATAAATAGGTAAGCTATAAAAAATGCCAGCAATGTATTGCTGGCATTTTTTTATACCCAATTAAAAGTTAAATTAACGGGCTAATTTTTTATCTAAATAAGCACATGATTTAGTTAACGCCTTTTGGCAAAGTGATAAGTAATGTCGCGCTTTAGGGTAATAAAACGAAAAACACAATAAACCCGCCATAAAAAATATAAGTGATGGTCCTGGTACAACCGCAAAAAATAACCCTAGTAAAATAAATAGCACGCCACTGATCTGTAATAGTAATTTTTTCATATAACACACCTCATTACTCGTTAACTTGAGTATAATTTAAGCTGCATTAAAATCGACTAAAAGAGTGTTACAAACTGTAAAATCTTCAATTTCTATTCGCCATCACCATGATATAATTAGTCAAATGCCCTAAAATATCGCCGTCATGATAGCAACAATTACACAGCAAGATGCCGCGACAGAACTTGTCGCAAATTACCTAAATACCATTGCAAGCCAAGGTTTTAGTGGAGATACCGATGCAAGTTATGCAACGCGTATTACTGCTTCAACCGATAACAGTGTGTATCAGGAAATACCCCAAGGTGTTATTTTTCCAAAAAATGAAAAAGATATTCAACTCGCACTGCAAACTGCATCTCGCGACCCATTTTTATCTTTAACTTTTGGCCCTCGTGGTGGCGGAACAGGTACTAACGGTCAATCGTTAACACCAGGCATTGTTGTAGATTTGTCTCGCTATATGCGCGAAATCCTCGAAATAAATGTAGAAGAAGGCTGGGTACGCGTTCAAACCGGCGTAATAAAAGATCAACTTAATGACTTTTTAAAACCTTATGGTTTTTTCTTCTCGCCCGATTTATCTACCAGTAACAGAGCAACTATTGGTGGCATGATAAATACTGACGCATCGGGGCAAGGTTCGTTAGTTTACGGAAAAACAAGCGATCATGTTTTAGGGCTTACAACTTATTTAGTCGATGGTACACCTATGTGTACCTCACCAATAGACATCGACAAAGCAAAAATTATAGCCGAGCAAGACTCTCTAATTGGTAGTTTATATAAAACAGTTTTAGATATTTCAGTTAATGAACGCGCTGCTATTTTAGCTAAGTTTCCACGGTTAAATAGGTTTTTAACCGGCTACGACCTAGAGCATGTGCTAAGTGATGACTTACTAACTTTTGATATGAGCCGCTTAATAACGGGTTCAGAAGGCTCATTAGGTATAGTAACAGAAGCTAAATTAAACCTAACGCCTATTGCCGAATTCAAAACACTTATTAATATCAAGTACGATAGCTTTGACTCAGCACTTCGTCACTCACCGTTTTTAGTTGATGCACGCGCAACATCGGTAGAAACCGTAGATAGCAAAGTTTTAAACTTAGCGCGTGAAGACATTATTTGGAATTTAGTATCGGACTTAATAACCGACGTACCAAATAAAGATATGCAAGGCCTTAACATGGTCGAGTTTAATGCAGTATCAAACGATGATATAAAAGACAAAGTAGACACGCTTTGTAAGCTTCTAGATGAATGCGTAGCAAATCAAACTAATGGCGTTATTGGTTATCAGTTAACCAGTGATAAAAGCGATATACTAAAAATTTACGCAATGCGTAAAAAGTCTGTGGGTTTATTAGGTAATGTAAAAGGTAGCCAAAAACCGCTCGCCTTTGCAGAAGATACCGCTGTACCCCCTGAAAATTTAGCAGATTATATTGTCGAATTTAGAGCATTACTCGACAGCCATAATTTACAATATGGTATGTTTGGCCATGTTGATGCAGGCGTTTTACACGTACGCCCAGCACTTGATATGTGCGACCCAGAACAAGAAAAACTACTTAGAACTATTTCAGATCAGGTAGTAAAACTAACCGCTAAGTACGGCGGTTTAATGTGGGGCGAACACGGTAAAGGTTACCGAAGTGAATATAGTCCTGAGTTTTTTGGTGAGCATTTATATACGCAACTTCGTAAAATAAAAACAGCTTTCGATCCTAACAACCGCATCAACCCTGGTAAAATATGTACCCCTATCGATAGTGAAGACTCACTAGTTAGTGTTGATGGACAAAAGAGATCGCACTTCGATAAGCAAATATCAATAGAAGTTAAAACCAGTTTTAACAATGCAATGACCTGTAATGGTAATGGCATATGCTTTAATTACGATGAAAATTCACCTATGTGTCCATCGTATAAAGTAACTGGCGATCGTCGTAATTCACCAAAAGGACGCGCAAGTTTAATGCGCGAATGGCTTCGTTTACAAGAGTCAAAAAATGTAGATTTACTCGAAGTAGAAAAGCAGCTTAACAAAGGTGAAGTAATCACCTGGTGGGAACGTTTCGTTCACAGCCGCGAAAAACGAAAAGGTATTTACGATTTTTCTCACGAGGTAAAAGCGTCAATGGATGAATGTTTAGCATGTAAAGCATGTACAACTGCTTGCCCAATTAAAGTAGATGTTCCTACTTTTCGTTCGCGCTTTTTAAATTATTATCATAGTTATTATGCGCGTCCGCTAAAAGATTACCTTGTTGGTAACATAGAAAACAGCGCGCCATTAATGGCAAAGTTTGCAAAAGTTATAAACCCAGTTGTTAAAACATCATTAGTAAGCAATGTTATTAAAAAAACAGTTGGCTATGTTGATACACCACAGTTAAGTATTCCTGCACTTTCAAAGCGTATTACTAAAACACAAAAATTTGATTTTGATTTATTAAATAAATTAAATGCAGAGCAACAAAGTGAATATGTATTAATAGTACAAGACCCATTTACGAGCTTTTACGAAGCCGAATTAGTAGAAAGTTTTATTACTTTAATAACCCAACTTGGCAAAAAACCAATGCTATTACCTTTTAAACCAAATGGTAAACCGCAACACGTAAAAGGTTTTTTGCATGAATTTAAAGTTACAGCTAAAAATGCAGCCGAGTTTTTAAATAAATTAAATGATATTAATGCACCCCTAGTCGGTTTAGATGCGTCACTCGTTATGTGCTACCGCGATGAATATAATACAATTTTAGAAAATAACCGTGGGCAATTTAATGTGCAACTTGCCCATGAATGGCTAGAAACACAATCGTTTAAATCACTAAGCGCAAAGCAAAATACAGATACTGAATTTACATTACTGAGTCACTGTACTGAAACAACTGCACTGCCAAAAGCGGCAAATGTTTGGCAAACAATTTTCAGTGATATTGGTTTAACATTAAAAACAACAAATACAGGTTGCTGTGGAATGGCGGGGACTTATGGCCACGAAGCACAAAATCAAGATAACTCACGTGCGCTTTACGAAATGAGCTGGAAACCAATTGTAGATAAAAATAAACCTGAGCAACTTTTATCTACGGGATTTTCTTGTCGTAGCCAAGTTAAACGTTTTGAACAATTTAAACCAAAACACCCAATTGAATTACTCGCACAGGTACTTAGCTAATAAAAGTTAAAAAAAAGGCGTAACTTAAAAATAAGTTACGCCTTTTTTTATTAATACCCATTCGCTTAATTAAATGATCGTTTTTGAGGCTGGAAAAACGCCTTGATACCTCGGCAAAAAATTCACTAATTTTTATAAAAGCTATTTAGATTTTTTAGCGAAACTGTCTGCAATTGGCTTTGTACTTATACCGTGAATAAATACACTAAACAAAATAGTCGTCATTGCTATTGTCGCTATTTGATATTTGTTTTCTATTTGCGTATCAATCACCATCAATGTAAAAACAATTGATGCTAATCCTCTTGGTCCAAACCACGCAAATGTAAAACGCTCTTTAATATTCAATGCCGTAAACTGCAGTGACAACATAACAGGAATTATTCTAATCAATGTTGTACTTAACAAAGCGTAAATTATAATTTCAGTATTTAATTTAGGAATAACTAAGTAAGCACAAACAAACCCGAACAAGCACCAAATCATTAGCGATGTAAAATCTGCGATGTGCTCTGAGTCTTCAATTAATTCTGTTTTAACTTCTTCAGTCGAAAATTTATCAAATAATAAACCTGCAATAAACACCGCAATAAATCCACTGCCGTGAAAATACTGAGTGACAGAAAACACAGCCATGGCAAAACCGAGTAATAAAAATGGACTGGTATTTTGTGCAAAGTAATGACGTTTCATTGCAAAGTTTAAACTCGGTATAAAAAAAACAATGCTTGTAATGGCTATTAATAATGCCAAGCCAAGCTCTCGGCCAAACACACTTAATGTTTGTGTTGCAGTAATAGCTGAATCAGGATTTTTAGCGAGTAATATAAATATTAAAAATATAGGTACGCATAATCCATCGTTCAAACCACTTTCAGTATTTATTCCTTCGCGTATTTTTTCAGGCACTTGTGTACTTGCTAGTAACCCTTTACTTAAAGCTGCATCGGTAGGTGTTAAAATAATAGCGAGCAACGCTGCTTGAATAAGTGAAAGCTCAGCAAAGAAAAATAAAGCAACAGCAATACCAAGTAACAAAGTTAAGGGTAGGGCTACAAACAACAGTAAACTAGGATACTGAAAACTATGCCTTAATACACTCAACTTTGATTTAGCTGCATCAGAAAATAAAAAAATACTTAGCGTAAGCTCTATAAATGGTAATAAAAGATCAACGCCTTCTTTTATTTTATCCCCTTCGTTGGGTAGCATTAAAGCTAAACATATTCCGCCAACAACAAAAAACATTGGGCCTGTTACTTCTGTTTTTTCTAACTGGCGAAGTGTTAAAGAATAAATTAAAAATAATCCGCCTATAAATGCTATTACTAAATACTCCATTAAATTTTCCTTTTAAGTCCTGACTTTGCTCGCTCTTTAATATTTGTTTGAATATAAATTTGATCGGTAGTCGCAATTTTAGAATGACCTAAATCTTCTGATAAATGTTTAAGCGGTCTGGTTTGCGCATCATGTGTAGCGCCAGTATGACGAAGCCAATGTGCAGTTGCAGCGCCAAGTTGTTCAGCGTCATCTTTAAAACCATCATCAAGTAATGATTGCTGAGCATAATCAAAACTTTGTTGAACTAAACGCCTAATTTGCCTTACGGTCATACCACCTTGCCCGCGAATTTTATGAACCAAAGGATCTGATTCATCAACACGGGGAAGGGCAGGTAAACCTCTGTATAGTCTATAACGTTTTAAATATTCAACAAAATCATCGCTTAAGGTTACATCTCGTAATTTATTACCTTTTCCCATTATACGTAAAAACCAAAAGCCATCATTATCTTGCCAAAAATTAGACATCACCGGCGACCATTGTGGGCGCTCAGATAATTCTGAAATTCGTAAATACAGACCTTTTAAGCAGGCAAGCGTAAATAAGTTTCGCTCTAAATCAGGGTTATGTTCGCATAAATCACGCGTTACACCAAAAACGTATTCCCATTGAATATCGCTTAATGTGTCTGGAATTTGAATTTGTGATTGAACAACTAAGTACGGACTATTTTTTTTAACAACAGGGACAAAGTTAGCAAATGTTTTTTCTTCTAGTAAGGCAAACTTATAAAATACATTTAGAGCAGTAAACATAGACGATAAAGTTTGCTGACTAGCAATGGATTCTTTAAGCATAAAAGGGCGCCAATTTTGGTTTAATCGACGAATTCCTTGCTCATCTTTATAACGCCATTGCACTGAAGTTGCAGCCCATGCTTTATCGGGTTCAACCATAAAATCAACGTAAGCTTCAATATCTTCACGTTTTAAATCAAATACTGATTTTTCTGCTATTAACCACGACCATAAATAAAAGCGTTCAAGCTCATTTCGAAAACGACTATAAGTGGCTTCTGACTTTCGGCCATAAACATATAAAAACTGATACAAGAATGTCAGATCAGCTTTTGATTCAGTTACAGTCAAGCCAATTTCCTGTATAAAGGATGCAAGTTCTGGGTATTCTGAATTGAGAGTACCGTCATCTAGATGGGCAATTTGATATCTTAATTGTTTTAACGTATCAACCAAAGCAACAAGCATAATGTATAAATATTCAATTAAATAATAGACTTACAGAATAACGTTAAAGTCCGATACTGTCTAGTATTGGACATAGTAAAGCTCTAATTATTTTAATACCGTGATTATTCTATGGTTGTTGGTTGCTATATCTTATTAAGGAAAACATTATGAAAAAACTAATTATACTAAGCGTACTTGCTTTAACTGTTGCGTTAACTGGGTGTGCTACTACAGGTAGTGCATCACCAAGCGAAAAACGTTCACTTGTACAAAGTATGAAAACAAATACATTAGATAAATTATACGCTGAAAAACCTGATGTTAAAAAACAAATTGCTAATTCTGCTGGTTTCGCCGTTTTTGATAACGCTAACGTAAATGTTGTTTTAGCTAGTTTTGGTGGCGGTTACGGCGTAGTTAAAAATAATCTTACGGGTAAATCGACTTACATGAATATGGGCGAAGCCGGTTTAGGGCTTGGCTTAGGTGTAAAAGATTTTAACGTTGTAATGGTTTTTCATAACCAAGCTGCATTAAATAGATTTATTGAACATGGTTGGGCATTTGGCGGAAACGCTGATGCGGCTGCAAAATATGAAGATAAAGGCGGTGCACTGGTTGCTGAAGCAATTGCAGATCAAGTTACTGTGTATTCTGTAACCGAAAATGGCCTTGCACTACAAGCTGTATTAAAAGGAACTAAGTTTTGGGTAGATTCAGAGCTTAATTAACCACCAAATTACTCTCCTAAAAGCGAGCTGGTTTGTATAATCACGCTCGCTTTATTATAATCCAACCAATTTAACATAACGTAATTTATGGGTTGTTACTGTCTGCTTTATATTATCCCTGCCTTAACTTTCAATTAAGTTCTCTTCATTTTATTTTTGCAAAAACGTTCAGTAAGCTCCAGTAACCCATCTACTTCCAATACATCTAATCCTAAGTTTTTATACGAGTTATGAATTTGACTTACTGTCAGAGGTAAATAATTTAAATCTTTTTGATTTCTACCGAAATCAAATAATCCCGTTACTCTTGCATGTAATTTCCCTAAAACAAATATATTACTCATTAACA